>NZ_JBHXFJ010000031.1:0-88592 GCF_042722465.1 Streptomyces sp. NPDC127098 | reverse complement strand
CAGATGCACGGCCGAGCAGGATTCGACCTCCTCCGCCACCGCATCCTCCTCCGATGACGAGGACTTACCGTCACCACCGACTACGGAACAGAGCCGTTCGTTTTACAGTCCCCTGCGGAGCAGGGCCCGAGCGTCGGCTTCTGTTGCGAGCTGGGTGAATCACCAGACGTAGCGGAAGTCGCCGTACGTCACCACCTAAAGTGAGACAGAGCCACTCGTTTGACAGACCCCGTGCCGGTCCGAGGTCAGTGACCGGGGGTGGTGGGCAGCGGGTCGAAGCGGTGGTCGGGGCCCGACAAGTCACCCAGGATCTCGGACTGTCGTCGTCCTGTGAGCAGTTCCGCCAGGAACCCGGTGCTTCCGGTGTCGTGGTGCTCCCAGTAGGGGCCGCGGCCTTCGTTGACCATCACGGTCCAGCGGGCGGGCTCATGCCCGGGTGCGATGAGCCAGTACAGCGTCTGACCGTCCTCCGCGATCGCCCAGGGCACCACGCGGTGGTCCGGGGCCCGCAACTGCGGCGGTTTGGGCTCGAATTTCCATAGTTCCGGCAGTGCCTGGGCCTGCTGGCGGGCGACGGCGAGGAGGTTGTAGTCGGGGTTCACGCATCCGGGGTGCAGGAGGCAGAGGTAGTCGTCGAAGTGCCCCCCGCCGTACCGGTCGGCGAGCTCCGTGTAGTCCGCGGGCAGTGCGTTCACGCCCAGTGCCGCGGCCGTCCGGGACCAGTCGGAGGCGCCGGGAGCCGCGCCGGGCGGTGCGACGCGGACGAGCTCTGCCAGTGCTTCGTTCATCGGGCCAATCACCTGGGATCTAGACGTTGAGGATGGTGATGTTGTTGGTGGCGTTCGAGGCGCCGTAAGGGGTGAACGTGAAGCCGTTGGAGCCGTACGCCTCGATGGTGATCCCCACAGGTACCACGTCCGCGTTGCTGCGGTAGATCGGGGTGACCGTGTAGGTGATGTCCTGGTGCTGTGCCGCGGCGGCCACCTGGTTCTCGATGTGCCGCATCACGGGGGAGTTGGCGAACCGCCGGAAGGTCACGAAGTTCTCGGGCATGCGGTTCGAACCGCCGAGCTGGGCGCCGAGCAGGTGGGTGCGGTTGTTGCCCTGTCGCCAGGCGAAGCCCGGGGGCATGACCCCCGGCCGGGTGCGGCCGCCGAGCATGTCGCTCTGGATGAACGCCCTGACGCCCGTCGCACGCCCGCCCGGACCGAGCGGCGAGTACTGCACCCTGCCGCCCCAGGTCGGGTCCGCCGGCTCATACGGGGAGAGTCCCTCCGGGTCCACCCAGACCTGTGGGTTGGGCACGTAGGTCACCGGGTTGAGCGCCCCTCCCAGCCCGAGTGGATCGATGCTGGCGTAGCGGGCTGTCCGCGGGTCGTAGTAGCGGTACAGGTTGTAGTGGAGGCCGGTCTCCGGATCGGCGTACTGGCCGGGGAAACGCAGGGGGGTGTACGCGGTCGCGCCCGGCAGCCAGCCGGTGACGCCCCACAGGGTGGAGCGGGCGCTCCAGGCGATGTCCCCTGACTCGTCGATGAGTTCGGTCGGTGTGCCGACCAGGTCGGTGACGATCGCGAAGAACCGGTGGTCGATCTCCTCCGGCGACGTGGTGTTGACGCGCGACTCGGTCTGGGAGACCGGCCGCAGTCCGTCGTGTTCCCACGTCAGGGTGATCCGGTGGGGCGCGTCGGGAGAGGCGGTGGTCTGTTCCGCCAGGGTCTGCCCGTCCCAGGTGAAGCGGGTCTCCTCGGCCACGGTGCCGTCCGCGGCCATCCGGAACTTGGCCACGCGCCGTCCGAACGGGTCGTATCGGTATCGCCACACCGTGCCGTCGGGCGTGGTGACGGAGACGAGCCGGTCCTCGCCGTCCCAGGCGTAGCGCCAGATGTCCGGCTTGCGGGACAGGCGGGTGCGCCGGCGCTCGATCACGCGGCCGGCCGCGTCGTAGGTGTAGTGCACCCGTCCGGCGCGGTTCAGCAGCAGTCCGGAGCGCTCGTGATCGCCGCGTGCCTCCTGACCGGGAAGGTGCTCGGGCCAGGACGCGTGGGTCAGAGCACCGGTCGTGTCATAGGCGTATCGCTCCGACCAGCCATCCGCGTCCACGCTCAGCACGCGACCGTCGGGGTCCAGGCCGAAGCGGGTCGCAATGCCGTCGCGGCCATCGACGCCCTGCGGGTATCCGTCGGCGCGGTAGGCGTAGGCGCGGCCGACCACCGGCCCGCGGGCTGTGGTGAGCGTCTGGGAGGTGAGCTGTCCGGCGGAGTCCCACTCCTGGATGAGGGCGAAGGCGTCGCCGTGGCGGCGGCTGATCTCCCGGCCCGCCGCGTCCAGGCCGAGGCGGAACTGCCGGCCCGGCGCGCCCAGTGCGACCAGACGGCCCGCGGCGTCGAATTCGTAGACGGTGCGTGTCCCGGCGGGCGTGACGCGTTCGCGTGGCTGGCCTGCCCGGTCGTAGCGGTGGGTCAGGGTGTGCCCATTGACGGTCTCGGCGAGCGCTCGGCCGGCCGCGTCCCGCTCCCAGTCGATCGTGCACTCGGGTCCAGTCACCCGGAGCAGCACGCCGTTGAGATCGCGTTCGTAGGCGGTGACCGCGCCGTCCACGGCTTTCGACGCCAGCTCGCCCAGCGGGTCGTAGGTGTAGGCGACCTCCTGGCCGGAGGGGTTGACCCGGGCCGCGATACGGCCGGCGGCGTCCAGCCGGAAATCGAACCGGCGGCCGTCGAAGTCGGTCTCGGCCACCAGCCGCCCGGCCAGGTCGTAGGTGTAACTCCAGGACCTGCCGTCCGGGCCGGTGACCTCGGTCAAGCGCAGCGAGGCGTCGTAGCGGAAGGTGTAGCGGGTGCCGTCCGGGTCGGTCCGGGCGGCGAGCAGATCGAAGTGGGTGTATTCGAACCGGGTCGTCCTGCCGCCGACGCCGGTGTGGGCCAGGCAGTTGCCCTCGCCGTCGTAGGTCCAGCTCTGTTCGGCACCGTCCGGGTCGGTCCGGTGGGCCATACGCCCCTCCATGGTCCACCGGATACGCGTCTCACCGCCCAGCGGGTCGGTTTCCACGACTGGACGGCCGAACGCGTCCAGAGCGCGGGTGGATCGGTTGCCCAGCGGGTCGGTGATCTCCACTGGCAGGCCGGCGGCGTCGCAGCGCAGCTGGGTAACCGCACCGAGGGCGTCGGTGACGGCGATCAGCCCGCCGTGCTCATCGTGGGCGAAGTGGGTCGTGGCACCGGTGGGGTCGGTCTCCGCGACACGGTTGCCGCGGTCGTCGTAGGCGTAGCGCCAGATCGTGCCGTCCGGAACGCGTACCTCGGTGAGGCCGCCGGTGACGTCATACGCCATCTCGATGACCGCGCCGTCCGGGCGCCGGACGGCGGTCGGGCGGCCGAGATCGTCCACGGTGTAGTGGGTGGTGTGGCCCAACTGATCGGTGTGGGCGGTGAGATGGTGCCGCGCGTCGTACCTGCTGCGCGTGCTGTGACCGAGCGGGTCCGTCTCCGCGATGACGTCGCAGACCTCGTTCACCACCAGGCGGGTGGTGGCGCCCTCGGCGGTGGTGAGGGTGGTGACGGTCGCCGCCGAGTGATCGGGGGCGGGGTCGTCGTAGGTGAGCGTGAGACTGACGTGGCCGGCTTCGCCTCCTTCGGCGACGCAACGGTCCAGGTCGTCGTAGGTGTAGCTGTACTGCCGGCCGTTGCTGTCCGTCCATGCCGTGACGCGCAGCCGCTCGTCACAGGTGAAACGCAGGGCGGCGCCGACCGCGTTGACGACCTCGATGAGATTGCCCCGGTCGTCGTAGCGGTAGTGGCGCACCACCACGTCCTCGCCGTCGCCGCCCGCGTCGGTCAGGGCGAGGCGGGTGACGCGGGCCGCCTCGGCGTCGGCAGTGATCAGCAGGTGGTAGCCACCGCTGTGCCGGATGCCGGTGGGCGTGCCGTCGGGAGCATAGTCGAAGGTGATGCGGTTGGCGTTGCGGTCGCGCAGCTCTTCCAGAGAGGCGAAGCCGTGCTCGTCGGGTGCGGTGAAGCGGCGGGTATGGCCGATGACGGGGTCGGTGAGACGGTAGCCGCCGTCCTCGGCGCGGGTCAGGGGCCAGCGAGGGCCGTTGTCGGGTAAGGCGGGCTGGTCGACAGGAGCATGCGGGTAGGCCAGCAGCATTCCGTCCTCGGAGACGAACACCACTCCCCGGTCGTCCACTTCGAGCCGTTGGTCGAGCGTGGAGGACCAACGCGGCCCGAACCAGCGGCCGGTTGTGTAACCGGAATCCATCCGACGGTTGAACGCCAGGGGCAGGACGCCGGGCAGGACGAGGTCGGTCTGCGGCAGGTACATCCGCCCGGTCGCCAGGTCGATCGGGTCGGTGCCACGGCTGCGGATCACGTTCCGCAGCCGGTCGTACGTGCCACGGACGGCGTTGTCCAGGGTTCCGCGGGCGCTTCGGGCCAGACCACGAACGGCCTGGGCCATGCCGCGCAGACCCACCCGGCCGAGACCGCGGAGGCCGGCGGCCAGGCCGCCGAGGGTGGTGAGGCCCTTCATGCCGGGGATGCAGTCGAGGGCCGCGAACGCGACGTCCCACAGTGATGCCCGGCCGTTGGCGTAGTCGTAGAGGGTGTCGGCGAGTACGACGAGCGCTGCGGCGAGGACCACCCAGGCGAGGGGGCCGCCGATGATCATAACGACGATGCCGAGGACGGCGACGACGACCTTGCAGACCTCGACGATGGTGTCCCAGTTCTCCGACACCCAGTGGACGGCGTCCTCCCACCAGGAGCGATTCTGAATACCGGCGTCGGACGCCTCATCGATCTCGGACGCGCAGGTCCGGGCCGCCTCCTCCCGCATCTCCTTCGCGTCGAGGGCGAGTTGACGCGCTGCGGAGAGTGCCTCCTCAGCCGCGTCCACCCGGCCCTGGGCCGAACTCGCCGCCTCGCTGGCGGCGTTCGCGTCGCGAGTGGCGGCGCGGACCTCGGCCTCGGACGGCGGCTCCACGTCCTCCCGCTCGCCCTCGCGTTCCAGGCGTTCGGCCTCCTCGCCGGCCCGACTCACCCAGTCCTGGGCGTCGGATAACGAGGCCTGGGCGGAGGACAGGTCCGCCTGGGCGGCTATCGCCCGATCCAGGGCGCGGTCCGCCATGCCCTGCGCCGTCTCCAGCTTGGGCCAGTACGTCTGCAACGCCTGCGCCGCCATGTCGTACGACGTCTGGAGCTTCTCCAGATTGCCCGGCACCCCGTCGAACTCCGAGCGGAACGCCTCGGCCGACAGACCGGCCCAGTCCATCACCGCCCGGTCCTCCGCCATCCCACGAATCCGGCCCAAGGCCTCGCCGACATCATCCGCGAACGTCTGTAACTCGTCAGCCAGTTCACGGACCTCGTCCGGGTTACCCGGCGTCGGATCCGAGTCCATGTCGACCGGACTCCAGTCAGACGGACGTGCCACGATCCAACCACCCCCCGTGATGCCCCCAGCAACGCACTGCATCCGACGGTAAATGTTCGATCAAGCCAACTTCAACCGCTCTACAGTCGCGACTTGCCACTCCGCGCCCGAGAAGGATCAATGCCTAACTCCCACGGTCCTGCCCGAGCTCGTGCGCAGACGGTGCGGCACCCACCGGCCGGAGCCAGTGCCGGATCAGGTCACCGCGACCAGGGTTGCGGCTGCCATGCGGCAACAACCCAACCGGTCTCCGGATCGGCGTAGATAGTCGGGGCCGGGGCCAGCGGACCCCTGGCGTCCACGTAGAGAAGCGCGGCGGGGTGGGGACGTTGTCGTCGGGGTGGGCGAGATAGGCGTCGGCCGTGCTGTCGAGAGTGGGCACGTCGACGGACGTGCCACGCACCCTCCGAAGCGGGCCGAAATCTCTCCGACCACCTGCCAGCCCGCAGGAAGCGGCACCTGCGCGAACGTCCAGTGCCACGCCCGCGATGCGCCCCCAAGTGCTGGGCGTAAGCGAGTCCGCAGCGGAGACGTTCACGACGACGGAACGGGGGCACATCTCCGCAGCACCTGCCGGATCAGATGGCGGATCTGGTCGGTGGGCGAGGAAAGAGGTGAAGGCCGCCCGCCTCTCCCCTTCCAACCTCGCTTTGCCCCGGTTTGCACTCTGGTGTGCCGCCCTCGGCTTGCTGAGGATAGGACCTTCGCGGGGAACGTTCTCCGCGGTCCTGGGGAGGTGGGGGATGGCGTTGCCGCCTTGGCGCGTCACTACACGCTTTGACGAGGCATCGGCCAGGCCAGCGGCGCCCGAGGTTCCGCTGGGCGACCGGTCCGGTAAGCCGATGCCGGCGGTTCCCGCCGGGTCGCTAGGGGGCGGCTTCGCGGAACGGGATCCGGTCCCCGTGGGAAACCTCGTGACGCGGGGTATGGCCGGTGCCGTGCACGCACGTGTCGATCGCATCGGTCAGGGACGCGACTGGCTTGGCCGATGTGGCGATCGATTGCAGGGCCGGGAGCCCCGACGTATCCGTGCCCTTGATTCGAACGCCGGTGAGAACTTGGCTCGATGGGCTTTGGGCAACGTGCTCTACGCCAAGAAGCGGCCGGTTCCCTCGTTCGGATTCGCCCTGGCACCCGTGCTGTCCCACAGCGCGGCGGCTCGTCGTCAATGGCGCTTGCGTGCCGGTGCCCTCGTTCTGGCATCGGTGGGTCTGGGATCCCAACGCCCATGGGGAGTTGCAGCGATCATCGGCTCGGTGCTGCTGTTCCAGTTCCTGTGGGGCCCACGAGGACGTGCTGTCATGCGATGGGGGCTCGGTTCCCTGGCGTCCACAGCACTCTTCGCAGTCGTCCTCTTCGGATTGTGGACGGTCATCCGCCCATACCTGCCGTTGATCGTCGAAGGCGCACGGGAGGGCGCCCGCCTGGCGCTGGAACTGTTGGTCGCGGCCATGGTGGTATGGATGCTCGACCGCTGGGCAGCCCTGGCCCAACTACGATCGCTGCGGCCGGAGCGTGAGGAGATCGGAGAGCCACCACGGCTGACGCCCATTGCCACCAAGAGGATAAAGGCGTGCGCGGTCATGGAGAAGTGGCAGACGGTGCCATACCGCACGGAACGCGGGACCGATCGCTTCGTGGGGGGTGGTCTCGATGCCTGGCGCAGAGGTGCTACCCGGATCCAGCTCGCGCCAGCGGGCACCGACAGCGAGAACAGAGAGAGTTCGCACACAGCGAGCGATGAGGCTAGCCCGCCCCCTGGCGAGGTTCAGAAGTTCGAAGCCGACGAGCTGCTGGACGCCGTGCGAAACGAGCTGGAGCACTTGGCGGGGAAGCTCGTCCGAACTCACGCTCTACCCAACTGTGATGTGGCCGAGTTCCTCGCGGTGCCGCAGAACCGCTGGAAGGGACTGCCGTACCAGGCTGTCGATACATGGCCGGAGACGGACGAGATGCTGCAGGAGGCTCGACAGCCTCCCACCGGGCACTTCTCACGCCGCTACCTCGCCGCACAGGTCGTCGGCTGGGAGGGACAGATGGTCGTCACGGTATTCGCACATGCCGCGTTGGAGGGCAACACGCTGCACTTCGTCACTCGCCCCCATGTCCTGGCGCCGTTGAACGCCTGGGCAAACGTGCACACCACGTCGGGGCGACAGTTGGCGGCGGAGATCGCCAAAACCCCTCTGCACGCCTGCGGGGACACCATCGCACTCGCCGCGCGCCTGTACGGATATCTGGGAAACGTCCTGGGGCTCCTCACTGCACCAGCCCTGGCCGCCGCGATCTCCCCGCACAAGGACGACGGGCTGCCCGTCAGTCTGCGCGAACATTGCGGCACAGAGGAGACCAAGGACATGCACCAGACAGATGACGTCCAGCGGTACGTATCCATTCTCCAAAGCCGCATGTTTCAGACTGTCACCGAATTTCTGACCGATCACGGGTACGAGACAGCCGAATTCCGCAGGCAGGTCGTGAGTTTCACTCAGAACTTCATCTCCGGCGACAACAACCAAGTCAACACCGGCACGATGGGCGGCGGCATGAACCAAGGCAACGCCCCGGCACAGCCACAGTAGAAAGGACCATCATGCCCCTCGGGCGAGGACACGAACGCACCAGTGGTGACATCCACATCACAGGCGCGGGGAACCAGGTCAACACCGGCAGGATCCAAGGCGACATGCGCAACACCCATATCTCGGGAGGACGGGGCGACGATCCCCGCCTGCTCGCCGCACAGGCCAGGCTCGCCGAACTGTCCGCGGCGCTGGATGCGCACGCTGCCGAGGTCACCAGTATCGACGGTTGCCGCCTCGCGGTGTCCCGGATCGACGAGGAACTCCGCAACCCCGCACCAGACGGGCGCCGGCTGACCGAGACGTTGGAAATGCTGAACCACGTCATCGGCCCCGTAACCGCCGTCACCTCCCTCGTGGAGGCTCTGAAGACAACGCTCGACACACTTCTTGGGTGAGCAGTCGGATACTCAAGGCGGGCACGCTGACCACCGCGAGCCCGTCGTGGGACTGCTACGGCCTGGGACGCAGGCTCCAGCAAGCACCCATCCGGAGCAGGACGGGGAAACGGTCATCTCGGCGTTCGCCGGAATACCGCGGTGGCCCCTAACGAACTCGTGAAAGAACCTCGTGCAGGTCGGGGCCCGGGCCGCCAAGACCGCGATGCCGTCGTAGAGGTACCGGTATGCGCTGGCCGTCGAGACGCAGCCGTCGCGGGCGAGCCGGCCGACACGGGTGCCGTCCCGGAACCGGCGCAGCATCAGCACCGCCTGGCGGAAGCACATCAGCTCCCGACGCCTGGAGTCCCGGCCTGGAAGTGAGCCCGAGGTGCAGCGCGAGTGCGCGAAGGACATCGAGCGCGGCAACATAGGTGACCGACGTGAAGCACTCTGGTGCTGGACGATCTTGTCGTGAGAACCGTCTTGCCAGCGGCTTCACGTCTGGCTGCGACCAGGGCCTTCGCCTCCGACTCACGCCACTATCGGCACTTCATCCCGCCTCGCGAGCATTATTCCGCAGAGAAAATCTCAAAATGTAACGCCAGCTTTACTGGTTCTCTGGGTCCGAAAATCTTCGCCGTCTTTTGAATTCCTAGAATCGATTTGCGTAGACGTATACGTAGTCGAGGATCGCCTCTGTTAGCGTGATAGCGTCATTGACGTCCTCGCGGTTAATCTCATCGCGACTTCCGAAGTGGGCGGCTATGTTTCGCAGTACGCGGAGTTCCGAAGCCCACTCATACATGCCGGCATCGATGAGCCCTCTTTCCTGCAAGCGTTGCAGGCTTCTCATGAGGTTACGCTCTTTGACCCCGTGTAGATGAGCTAGGCCTTCCAGGGCCCGACCGCACATGAGCGCTGCCGGCAAGTTGAATCCGGCCAGCGCTAGACGTTTAGCCTCAGCTAACTCGATACGGAGGGCATTGGGAACACGGCGGTTCAGATCATCGACGGCCGGATAGAGCCATATCGGATCAGAGAACGAGACTCCGTCCTCTCCGTACATGACTAGCACTCCGCCACACTGGTCGCAGACCAAGAGCGAGAAACGCCAGTCTGGTGCAGCTGGCCCGTCGGTATAAATGACGTGTGCGGCCTCTCGAGCAAGGACATGCGTGCGACACTCCGGGCAGGTGCCGACAACGGCCTTCTCTTGAGCGCCATCCGTGTCCATTGCTGCTCCAGCGACAATCGGCTGTTCCTACTGATCGCAAGCTTGCCTGAGTCTACTGGCTGAAGGCCACTTCACGCTGTGCGAGTTGATGACCTCGTGTGCGGAGAGCGCACTGACACCGCCGGCTCGGTTGGTTCAGATGATCGACCAGTCTCTCAGCGACAGCGCCAGTCGGGCGTTGGGGCGGTAATCGGGGATCCGGTCCAGGCTGCGCCGAGACAGGACCCACCGGCCACTGACCGAGGTGACGCACGTGGTGACACCTGACAACGGACCCTCTGCCTCGGAAGGCTAAGGGCTGTGCTACGGCTCCACGACGGTCAGCCGACCGAGTCGTGGCGTTCTGGTACCGGTCGTTTTCCGCAGGCGCTGGAACCGGAAAGGAGAGGGCGGGCGATGCAGCTGGCTGTCGTATGGGACAGATCCGCCCCATCGTGGTCTAGGTTCTGGGTAGTTTCCACGATACGTGCTGGGGATGCGCTGCGGTGGTTGATGGCCGATGTTGAACAGAGGGGGATCGATGGCGATCAAGGTGTTGCCGGTTTCGGAGGCGCAGGATGAGTTGCTCGGTGCCGCTGTGTCGCTGGGGGACCGTTACACCGCGCGGCTAGGCCTGATGACGCCGCCTGCGTACCGCAAGATGGCAGAGGACGGTGGGCTCCTTGTCGCGGCCGAGGCCGGAACGGTGATCGGCTACGCGCTGTTCGGCCTTCCGAAACGCAGTCCGCATGTGCGCTTGGCGCACCTCTGTGTGGCGGAGGAGCACCGTGGGAAGGGCGTGGCGCGGCTACTGGTGGAGGCAATTTGCGAGCGCCATCCTCAGCGGTTGGGCATCAAGGCGAAGTGTCGGCGGGATTACGGACTCAGCGAGATGTGGACGAGTCTGGGATTTGTGCCCCGTGGCGAGATCCGGGGCCGTGGACGTGACGGGGAAACACTGGACAGCTGGTGGCTGGACATGGGGCACCCGGATCTCTTCTCGGGCTTGGAGAGCGATGCACTGCTGGTGGTGACTGTTGACCACAGTGTGTTCGCCGAGCTATGGGGTCGGGAACCGGCAGGTGATAGCTCGGAGTCCCGGGCACTGGAGGCAGGCTGGTTGGCAGACCTAATCGAGTTTGCTTTCACACCGCAACTGTTGCGGGACGTCCGGGACCTTTCGGATAAAGACGAGCGAGTGCACCAGCGAGCGGCCTTGCAGGGCCTGCGGCAGATCAGCCCTGCTCCCGAAGCGGTGGCGAAGCGGGGTGACGAACTGATGGAGGCGGCTCGCGGACGACTTCCCGACTTGCTCGTGGACGATGAGATGCGGAGGCGCCTGCGATATGTCGCGGAGACTTCGTGCGCCGGGCTCCAGGTCCTGGCGACCAGGGATCGGTCGCTCATTGGGCTGGCAGACGTCGCCTGGGAGGTCGCCAGAGTGCGGATTGTTTCGCCGTCGGTGGTGACTACGCATGTCGACGAGCTCCGGCAGGCTCAGGTGTATCGCCCGGCCGATCTCATGGGCACCGAGTTTCGTTCGGCGAAGCTCCAGCCGGGCGCAGAAGATGAGCTCGTCGCCTTCTTCGAACAGTCGAGTCCTGACAGCGGACCGACGTTCGCGGCCTGGCTGAGATCTCTGTCCGGCGGCGCCATGGACTGGCATCGCGAACTGCTTCGCGATGGCCATGGGCGTCCCGTTGCCCTGTACGCGTGGGCGATGGACGGGCGAGTGCTGACTGTACCTGTGCTACGCACCGCCACCCATGCGCTGGAGGAGACACTTGCACGACAACTGCTGTTCTCCCTGAAGCGTCTTGGACGCGAGAACGGGGCGCAGATCCTGCGCATCACCGACCCTTCGCCATCACCCGCGGCCAAGGCCGCCGCCGGCGATGACGGCCTGTTCGCATAAGAGGGTGGTCTTGCCGCACTAGTGGTAGACGTCTGCGGGGCCGCCCAGGAAGTGGGGGCGATCGCCTCTGAACTCTCCCGGCAACTTGGGCTCGAGGCTTCGGTTCTTGACGCCGGACTGTCCGCCGAGGTGGCGGCGGCCGTGGAGCGTGCCTGGTGGCCGGCCAAGGTAACGGACTCCTTGATGCCGTCATTCATGGCGCCGATCGAGCCCCGCTGGTCCACGGAGCTCTTCAACGTTCCAGCCATGCTGTTGCCGCGCAGCGACGTGCTCGGTATCAGCAGGGAGCATGTCTACTACCGCTCTTCAAGCCACCGCGGGGAGAGCGTACCGGCGCGCCTGCTGTGGTACGTCAGCAGAGGTACTGCAGGGCAGGGGGGGCAACTCATCGTTGGTTGTTCCCGGTTGGACGAAGTGATCATCGACACACCGGACGCACTCTTCTCCAAATTCGAACACTTGGGCGTATATGGTCGCAGTGAAGTACGTGCGGCTGCAGATGACTCAGGCCGTGCCATGGCCTTGAGATTCTCGGACACGGAGATCTTCCCGAGGCCGGTGACACTGAGGCGTTTGAACAACCTGGCCGATGGACTGGGTCTACGGTTGTCGCTGATGTCACTGTCGAAGATCAGCAACAGGCTGTTCCAGGCGGTCTACGAAGAGGGGCACCGGAGGACGTGAATGATGCGGGACGTGCGATGCTGCTGTCCGTCCACCCGCGGTTCGCAACAGCGATCCTGGACGGGAGCAAGACGGTCGAGGTCCGGCGCCAGCGCGTTGCGGCACCACCTGGAACCGTAGTCCTGCTCTACGCCACGGCGCCCACCATGGCCGTGGTCGGAACGGTTCGAATTGCTTCGGTTCAGGTTGCACCGCCCCGACAAGTCTGGTCAGCGCACCGGGCCCGAACGGGGATCAGCCGGCGGGAGTACAACGAGTACATGAGTGGTGCCACGATGGCCAGCGGGCTCGCCCTGGAGGATCCTTCATCCTTCAGTGAGCCGGTGCCCCTCAGCGACCTGCGCGCCGTCGGCGCATTTCACCCTCCCCAGAGCTACCGCTATCTGAAGGAAGAGGAACTGCGGCGGGTCGTTCAAGCAGCTCCAACGCTTCATGCAGCCCTCGGTGGGTTGCTGGGCGCCTTGGTCCGTGCCTGAGTGCGATGCCTAGCTAACGATCACGAGGAGCATGGTGCGAACGGCCAGTTTCTCACTGCCCCGGACGGCTTCTCTGTGGACCTCCCCGGTCCGCTCGGCAGCGCCCCAGACATCAAGGCGGCCCGTGGGCTGGCCCTTCCCAACCCACGACGCGCTGACGTTCTTGGTGGCCAAGAGCTACCAGGGAGCCGGTGCCGGAGTGCTCGTCCCGATCAAACGGCAGGTCAACGGCATACCGCTCGACGCTGACAACCGTACCTACAACAGCCTGCTCAACCGGCTGCGTGCCCTGGGAGAAACGCATCCATGCGGGGATTTTCTCCCAGGGGCTGGTGGTCAGGAAAGGGTGCGGCCATGCGGCAAGAGGGTGCACTGCTCGCCGGACACCTCGTACTCCCCGCCTCACTCACTGCAGTTCTGGATGCGGAGCGACGCTGGCGCGAATGACGGTGCCGCTGCTTCGCAGCGCAGTGGTCAGTTCCTCTTGCAGATTGGCAGGGATGACGCCGGTATCGAGGGCGCAGCGTTCGAGGAGGGCGGCGCATTCTGACGCCTGCTGTTCGGTGGCGAGCGTCCGGAAGCGTGGGTGGGTGAGGCATTCCCGAGCGGCGTAGCCGTCTGTGGCGGTGACAGTCCGGTGGTGTAGGGAGTCGATGAGATGCCGTGTGGCGGGGTGCTGCGCGGCGTCGGTGGCGTCGAGGAGGGTGAGGCCGAGGCGAATGTCGAAGACGGTCATCCCTGGTTCGGTCTGCCGGTTGAGATAGGTGGCCGTGAGGTCCCCCAGGTGGCTGTCGACCGGCTGTCCGGCGGCTCGGCGGCACAGCATGGTCAGGCAGGCCGTGACGGCCTGTTCCCACGGCTCGCCCGGCGTGGTGTCGGCGAGGAGGGCGGCGGCCCGCGCGGTGTCGTCTGTGACGAGGGCGGCCAGGACGGCTACTTGGCGCCCGTCCAGCATGCGTTTGCCCACTCCGCGGTGCGCTTCGATGTGGGCCAGGGCCTCGGCCCAGCGGCCCTCGGTGGTGAGGGCGCGGGTGCCGTCGGCGAGGAGCACGCGCCACAGCCAGGCGCGGACTTCGTGGCGGTCCTCGACGGTCGCGGCGAGATCCGCCGGAACGACCGCGCCCTCGAATCGAACGGCTTCCCCTGCCTCAACGGCCCTGTACAGGTCGTGCAGTCGCTGACGAGCCTGGTCCGCGCGGCCGGCGCGGATCTGGAGGCGGGCCAGGTTGACGATCGGTTCCAGTGCCCGGATGGCGCTCGCGGCGGGCAGGGGGCAGGCGTGGAGGTAGGCGGCGGCGTGCTGCTGGCACAGCTCCCGCGCGAGGTCGGGAAGGCCGAGGTCGGAAGCGAGGAGCGCGGCCTGGTTGTGGACGGCGGAGGCGAGGGCCTGGTCGCTCTCCCGCACCGCCGTGTCGGCGAGTTCCGTCAGGGTGCGCACGCGGGCGGGCAACGGCAGGCAGGCGGGCCGGAATCGGGCGACGAGCGGGAAGCGCTGGGCTGTGGCTCCGTGCGGGTCCATGGGGTCCCCCGGGGTGTGGGCGAGGACGGCTGAGGCGACGGTGCCCGCCAGCCGTGCGGCTGGCGGGCACCGTCCGCTGCGCGCGGGCTGTCACCGCCAGTCGACGACGATGCGGTTCAACGGGGTGTCCAGGGCGAAGAGGCCGGGTTGCTGCTCGATGGCAGGGGCGCCGAGGGGGTGGATCTCGAACGTGGCCGCACGGTCGCGGAAGTCGCGGTCCCAGGTGCGGACGGCGTCGGCGACCTTCGCGGCCAGTTCGTCACTGCCGGGGCCGTGGCCGATGACGCCGAACTCCCACAGCTTGCCGCCCTCGGTGGTCTTCTTCTCCGACAGGCGCCGGGCGAGGTAGGTGACGGCGCCCTTGTCGACGGCCGCGGTCGATGAGGGGTAGGGGTCGGCGGCAAGCAGGGTGCCCTTGGCACTCTGCGGGAACAGCATCCGAATGAGGCCGGAGGGCAGGGAGCAGGACACGAACAGTTCCATCCACTCCGGCGACTCCTCGCCGTGGACGGTCATGCCAGTCCATTCCTCGGTGCGCGGCTGGTCCAGGAAGCCGGCGAGGGCATCGGCATCGATGTTCTGGCCGGCCGGAGCCTGGAGCCGGACCGTGCCGTCCGCGCTGAGTGGGATGACGCGGCGGTCGTCGTCGGCGATGCCCCGTCGCAGCGGCATGAAGGTGTTCATCGCGCTGCCGAGGGATACCCAGCGGCCGTCGCGCTGCTCGTAGGCGATGGAGCGGGAGACGCTGCCCTTGAGGCGCTGGGGGACGAGAAGGCGGCCGCCGGGGGCGAGTTGCCGCAGCCAGGCGTGCGGCACGCCGTGCGCGCCCACGGTGGCGATGATCCGGTCGTACGGCGCTCCTTCGGCATAGCCGAGAGCCCCGTCCCGGGTCACCGCCCGGACGTTGCTGATCCCGGCGGCGGCGAGGTGCGCGCGGGCACCCTCCACCAGGTCGTCATCGATGTCGAGGGTGGTCACGTGCCCGGCTTCACCGACGAGGTGGGCCAGGAGAGCGGCGTTGTAGCCGGTGCTGGCGCCGAGTTCGAGGACGCGGTCACCAGGGCGGACGTCGAGCTGGTCGAGCATGAGGGCGACGACGCCCGGCTGGGAGGCGCAGGAGATCGACGTGCCGTCGGTGTCGTACTTGATGTGTACGGGCGCGTTGGCGTAGGCGTTCTCAAGCGCCGCATTGGGCACGAAGAGATGCCGGGGCACTGTGCGCAACGCGGTCTCGACGCGTGGCGTTCGGGCGTGTCCCTGCTGGCGCAGTTGGTCGACCAGGGCGTTGCGAAGCTGTTCGGCGTCCGCTGTGGGGGCGGTGCTCGTGGCGGTGTTCACCGCGCTGACGCTATCCCTCCCGGGCGCGACCTCGCCGGACGGCGCGGTGCTGTCACTCGGTCCCATGACTACCTCTCGTGCGATGGTGGACAGGGCGCTCTGGTCGTCTCGGAGGAGACCGGCGCGGTTGGCGTGGAAGATCACGTGATGGGCGATGACGGCGCGCACCCCGCGGGTCAGGACACCACCGCGGGCGAGAGAAGCGAGCGCGGCGCCCGCCCGTTCGAAGGCGTCCACCCACCCCTCGCGGCCGGCGAGGGGGCCGTCCGAGCGGCACAGGTCGCGGGCGTCGGCCGTCATCAACGTGCGTAGCGAAGGCGCCAGTTCAGCGGCTCGCTCGGGCGGCACGGGGACGGTGCTCGGACGGAGACCGGCGACCTGCGCCCACACGTCACCCTGTTCGAACCAGTCAAGACCGGCCGCGCGCATCATCGTGCTCGCCAGGAGCACTGCGGTCTCCGGGCGCCCCAGGTGCCCCGGGCCAGGCTGATAGGCGAGCAGGTGACGGGCGTCGCCGTGGAACAACTCGTGGGCGATGTCCATGGCCGCCGGACCGCCGAACGCCGCCGTCTCGGGCTCATAGACGCAGGGCAGCCACGACACGGCCACCCCGTCTGCGACCAGATCGGTCAGCAGTGCTTCAACAAGGGGTGAGGGATCGTCGGCGAGGTAGCGCAACGGCCAGGGCTGCTTGTTCATGAACCACCAGCCGGTGAGCTGCCCTTCCATCTCGGCGGCGAGCAGGGCAGGGCCGAGGCGTTCGGTGATGGCGCGGCGAGCGCTGTCGCGGTCGACGAAGGTGATGTTGTGCTGCTGCCAGCGGTCTGGAGGCATGGGACTCCTTAGGTCGATGGTTCAGGCGATGAGCAGGCAGGTGTCCCAGGCGGAGAGTGGCGGTGCGGCGATGGCGGGTGCGAGAAGGGCCAGGGCTGTTCCGGCGGCTCCGTCGAGCAGACCTGGGCCCTGTGCCTCGTCTCGAACGAGTGCTGCGGCGGTGTGCGTGGGATCGGCGCCGGGCGGATGCACCGCGGCCATGAGTGCCGGAATGGTGGCGCGGAGCCGGTCCACGGTTGCGGGGTGAGCGTCGTCGGCTGTGCGGGTGGCGAGGTGGGCGAGGCCGGCGAAGCCGTGGCACAGGCCATTGTCCGTGGTGGCCCTGAGCTGGCCTGGATCGGTGAGGGCGGCCACGAGCGCGTTCTCCGCGTCGATTTGGCGGGCGGTGTCGCCGAGGGCGATCGCGGCAAGTTGATGGGCGCGGGCGAGGCCGGCGGTGCCATAGCACCAAGTCGGCCGTCGGGGCGCGGAGGGGACGAGCCGTCCGTTGCACAGCTCGCCTCGGGTAAGCCAGTACGGCCAGGCCGGTCCGCTACTGGTCTCCTCGCGCCAGTTGTCCGTCCAGGCCAGGATGGTGCGCAGCGCTGCGTGGTGCCGGTCGACGAGGACGCCTTTCCGGGCGGCGAGAGCGAGGAGGGCGAGCACACCGCCAATGCCGTGCGCCATGCCCATGTTGGCGTGGCCGCCGGGAAACCGGCCGTCCGGCCGGCCCGAGGGTCCCGTTTCTGTCCACCAACCCGGCAGGATCTCGCCATGGTGGGTGATGGGCTCGGTGAGGCGAACGCAGTAGTCGAGGACGGCGCGCACGATGGGGCTTCCGGAGTCACGGCGCAGGAGGTAGGCGCCGTATCCGGTGAGGCCCCTGATCGCGTCGAACTCGGCGAGCCGTGGCAGATGCCCGGTGTTGATGCGACGGTGTGCGGCGTCGAGACGTCGCCTAGCGTCGGCAGCGACCTGATGGTCCGTTATGTTCAGGGCACGCTGATAGGAGCCGGGGAGGTGGGCGGCGGCGCAAGCCAGGGCGTGGGCGAAAGCGGGCGCCCCGTAGAAGGGGTGGCTGTCGGAGCCGCTGGTGATCGGCTGCCGTGCAGTGGCGGCGAGCCAGTCGTGGACACGGTGCCACGGGCCGATGCCGTTCGCGGCCAGCTCGATGTGCAGGAGCGCGATTCCCGGAGGTCCGTAGGCGAGGTGCTGCCGATCCGAGGACGCGGCCTGGGTCCCGTAATGCGCCGTGTCGGGGTCGGCCAGTTGGGCGGCGACGGCGGCGGCCAGGTCGAGCGCGGGGTGTCGGCTCACGACCTCCTCCCGCTGGTGCGGGCGATCCAGGCGAGGGCGGCGGCCCGCGCCAGGTACAGGCACACCTCTTCCTCCGGGAAGTTCACGGCGACGTGCCGCACGAAGTGCACGTGGAGCAGGGAGGTGAGGACGTCGTCGATGGCGATGCCCTGGGTGTCCGGGCCCGGCAGGTGCAGCCGATAGGCGGCGAGCGCGGTGTCCCGGTCGGCCCATTCCGACACGATGGCGTTCCCACCCGGCACTTCACGCAACGCGGCCCAGTCGTTGGACGGGTCGGCGAGCCGTACGGCCTCGGCGAACTGCGAGCGCGGAACGGGTTCGGGGGCGGTGGGCGGGGTGTGCTCGGTCAGCCACCGCATCGCTGCTTCGCTGCTGCCGAGGAACGCGGAGGTGATGGCGACGGTGTGAGCGGCCACCAACGCCCGCTGGTTCGGGCGTTGGTGCTGCGTGAGTTGGGCGAGGACGGCGCGCGAGTCCGCCCGGAACACCTCCTCGGCCGCCTCCCATGCAGCGCCGGAGCCCCAGCGGCCCATCTCGCGGTAGGAGGTGGGGTAGCGCAGATCGGCCAGCAGGCCGAGTTCGCGCAACGTGTCGGCCCATGCGCTCACCGTGCGGGCCGTTTCGGCGAAGGCATCCGGTGTTGGCAGAGCGATGCGCAGACGGAGGTGCTGGGCGGGGTCCCGGAAGCGGACGAACCACCACGGCGGCGTGCCAAGCCGCTGGAGGAGACCAGGCAAGCGCTGTGCGAGCACCGCGTCCTGGCGGCGCGGGTCGCCGTAGAGGGCAGCCAGGAGCACCGTGGAAGTGGCGGGGCTCTGTGTCTGGGTCGTGGCCAGGGCGCGGGCCGGGGTGGGGGCGGGCAGGGGCGGCCACGCCGGTGGCCGGGCCGCCTTCAGCGGCACGATCACCTCGTGCGGGCGGCCGTCGCACCAGCCGTACGCCTCGGGCTCCGGGGCCTCCACGAGGACGGCCGTGCCCGCGCGGTCGAGGTGCTGGCGCAGGAGCGTCCGGTGGCCGGCCTGGTCGAGGTCGAGGAAGAGGCGCCGGTCGTCCTCCGCGAGGCAGACTCGCCGTGGCAGCCGCCGCCGGGATCGCCAGTCGGTGAGGGCGGAGTCCCACTCGGCCCGGGGGCAGGTGGGGGGTGGCAGCTCGGTCGCCTCCAGCCGCCAGCGTGCTGGGACCAGAACCGTGCGACCGTAGCTCAGGCGCGGCAGGAACGGCATGGCCGCCGCGGCGCCCCAGTCGAAGACGGTGACCTGTGCGCACTGGGCGCGGGACAGCTCGGTGAGGAACCGCGCCAATGGCGGAGTGTGTGTCCTGAGGTTCAACGCGTGCGTCACGATGCCCTCCACCCGGTGCCCTCGTTCCGGGACGGCCAGGTACATGCGGCGGCCGTCGCACCCCACCGCCAGGTCAGCGGGGGTGAGGACGCCGTTCGCTGAGGCGTGGTGTTCCTGGAGGCTGAGCACCGTGGGCAGGATCTGCGGGGTGCGGGTGACGTGGGCGCTCTCGGGCAGAAGCGGCGGGAAGGAGAGCTGTACTGGCGCGGTGTCGCTGTCCGCGGCTGGCAGGTCCGCCAGCTCCGAGGCCAGGGCTCTGCGCTCTTCGAGGGCGAGCACGTTCAGGAAGCGGCCCGTGGCGACACCGGCGCCACGGGACACGCTAACGACCTCCAGCCGGAACCGGCCGCGACGCAGTTCCTCCAGACCGACCGCGTGCACCCGCACCCCGACTTCCAGGTGCGGCGGCACCCGGGGCTCGTCGGGCCCCACGTCCAGGGCGGCGATCAGCTCGTCGGTGAGGACCACCTCATCGCGGCCGTCGAGCGCGGCGGCCTGCGCCAGCCGTAGGAGAACGTCGTCCCGGGCGGAGACGCGAGGCCGTCGCGTGCCGGCCGGCGCGCCCGGGTAGCCGTCGGGATATCCGGTGCCGCTGTCGGCCACGACCTCTGGGAGCGGCACCATCGTGCCGATGCCGTACCGCTCGTAGAACCGCTGGTGGTAGGCGCCCCACGCCGGGGTGCCGTACGGGCGGGCGCAAACACGGGCCAGGACCAGGGCGGCGCGCTCGACCTCGCGGGCGACCGCCTCAGGCAGGACGAGGTGGGCGTCCAGGCGCAGGTCGAGCGCGAGAGGGTGGCGACGCAGCCCAGGCACGAGACTCCACATCCGCGCGGCGACCCGGTCTCGGCCGCCGCGCGTGGCGCACTTCCCCAGGCCGGTGTGCACCGCCCGCAGTTCGCGCACTGTCTCCGCGACCTCGACGAGGGCCCCGGCATCGACCTCGTCGAGCTGCCCGAGCAGGTACCCCAGGGCGTCAGTCTCGGTGCTCGGCGCGTGCAGACTCGTGATCAGCACCCGCCGCCGGATCAGCTCCACCAGCAGTTGGGGCACCTTCTCCGCCCCGGCCGCAGGGAACTCCGCCCGGAGCTTGTCCGCGAGCGCGCCGAACCGGATCGGAGCCCGGGAGGCGTCGAGGACCGCGCGCACGGGTTCGGTCTGGGCCAGGGACGCCTCCACCGCGCGCGTCCGCTCGTCCTGCATGTGGGGTTGGAACGGCACGATGAGCCGATCACCGCGGCTTGTCACGGTGTTGTTGACGACCACGGGCAACCGTTCGAGGAGGTCGAGGCACGACTCCAGCCGGCCGACGACGGCGGCAAGCCACTCCGCTCCCGCACGGACGACGGCCACGTGCTTCCCGCCCCAGCCAACGCTCGCCCGGTCCCCGAACTCGGCGGCGGTCACACCGGCGAACAGGCCGAAGGGTGTCGCCCGGTGCTCGGCGCGCAGCAGATAGCGGGCCACGGACAGTGCCGCACGCCGCACGTCCCGCCAACGCGGCTTCTCGGACGTGCACACGGCACGCACCCGCGCGCCCAGGACCGGGCTCGCGTGTTCCAAGGCCTCAGCAAGGTCTTCGTCCGAGCAGACCGCGCGCAACCACGCGACGCAGGCGGCCGCCCCGTCTGGAGAGCGATCGTCGAGGTCAGGGAAGGCAGGCCACGACTGTGCCGGCCGGGCCACGGCTCGGACCAGGGCAGTCCTGCCGGTCCGGAACGATGGGAGCGGAGCAGCCACCACTACCTCCGTAAGGCGAAGGAATCGGCGACCGATGCCGTCACACCGAAGGGCGTGACGACACCGGCCCGTCGAGGTATGAACCGTCAGGTCACGCCACGTTGGTGACGCAGGCGCCGCAGGTGCTGCCGCACCCGTCGTCGGTCAGGTTGACCAGGCCCGCCGGGTCGGCGACCTCCACCAGGGAGACGTCCAGGTCGAAGCCGTCCGACGCCCCCGTCGTCCGCTGGACCACCTGAGTGCTGCTCGGTGCTTCGATGACTCGGGTCATGCCAACTCCTCTGTATCGCTGGAAGGTTGTGGTGGTGCCCGCTCAGGGCCGCACGGCACAGCACGGACAGCCCCGGCGGGGGTCTCTTCGGACACCACTCGGGCGACGCCGCTGCTGCGTAACTCACTTAGCGTGTCCGGCGATTGGGCTTCTCGCACATCCGGACCGTGATATCACTGGCGTGATATCCAGCCGTTCGGGGCCGGGCCAGCCTGTTCATCGCCAGGCCGGCGGGAGGTAAGGATGGTCGTAGCGGGCGAACGACGATGTGCGCGATGCGGCTGTCAACTCAGCCGCTACAACGATGCCGACCGATGCTCGGCCTGCACGAGGACGTCCTTCAGCACCGCTCCCCCGGCCCCCACCGTCCCCGACCGAGTGTGGCGGGCGCCAGACGTGCGGAGCGCCCTGGGGGCCTGGGACTTCGGTCTGGCAAGCCGCCTGATCCGCCAGCGCTCCTCCCTTCGGCAAGCGGACATGGCGGCCTTGACCGGGCTCAGTCAGGCGTACCTGTCGATGCTCGAGGCAGGCACCCGCCGGCTCACCAACATCGACAAGGTCATCGGCTTCCTCGTCGGTCTCGGTGTCCCCGACGAACTGCTGCGGTTACCCGTACCGCGACGCTCACCGGGCGCGATGCCGGTCAGCCCAACAGCTCTGACCGGCCTTGAGGACCCCGTCTTGCCGTGGACAGCGGCCCGTATGGTGGCTGCCCTGAGCGATGTGGTGGGAAGTGAGCCTGTGGAGCGCCGGAAGTTCCTTGCCGTCAGCGGGATGGCCTTGACCGCCTACGTGCATCACTGGGGCATGGCCGAAGCCGAGCCGCTGGCGCGGGCGCAGAAGGGCAGCAGGGTCACCGAGGGACTCGCGCAGCAACTCCAGGGCACCATTGACCATTTGCGGACGATGGATGCCAGCGCCGGAAGCGGTAGTCTCGCCGAGCTCGGCAAAGCCCACCTGACGCTGGTCGTATCGCTCCTGAAGAACAGCTCCTACAGCGAAGCGGTCGGTCGTCGGCTGGCCGGCATCGCCGCTGACACCGCCGCCCAGACCGGCTGGTTCTACTTCGACTCCGGCCAGCACGCGGTGGCACAGCACTACCTCCTGGCCGCCCTGCGAGCCGCGCACGCGTCCAGCGATCCCCGCCTGGGAGCGGCAGCTCTCTCATACCTGGCCATCCACGGCTACTCCACCGGCAATCCCCGAGACGCCGTCTCGGCCGCCCGCTCGGCCCGCGAGAAGACCAAGATGTTGAACACGTCCGCCCTGCACGCCATGCTCCTGACCCGTCAAGCACGCGGACACGCGAAACTCGGAGAAGAGCGAGCCGCCCGCCGCGCACTGGGCCAAGCCGCGGAGCTGTGCGCCGGTGGCCGCTCCGAGAACGATCCCCACTGGCTGTACTGGATCAGCGAAGGCGAAATCCGAGGACAGGCGGGAAGCTGCCACCTGGACCTGGGCGACCACGCACGCGCCATCGAAAGCCTCACGGCCGCCGAGGCAACGATCAACCCCACCGAGTTGCGAACCCGGGCCCAGTTCCTCACCCGCGCCGCCACCGCCCACCTGCGCATGGGGGACATCGAGGCAGCCTGCGCCACGGCGCACGACGCCCTGTCACGAGCCGAGCAGCTCCTGTCCGCCCGACTCAACGAACACGTACGGGAGTTCGCCGACGAACTCGCCACGGCCGGCCACGCCACCCACGCCTCGGACCTCACCGAGCGGGCCGCCACCGTGATACGGACGGAGCCCTGACCGTGGCCGAGGCCGTACTCGTCCTGTGGGACATCGACCGTACCCTCCTGTACGTCGGCGACACCGACCGACAGGTCTACCGCGAGACCTTCCACCAGGTCGTCGGCCGCTTCCCTGAGAAGCTTCCCCAACGGGGCACCGGGGTGACCATGCCTCTGGCCATCCGCACACTCCTCCTGGACAACGGCGTGCTCGAGCGGGACATCCCACGACTGCTGCCCAGGATGGTGGAACTCCTCCCTCAGCTCCTCGCCGCGCACATCGCAGAGATGAAGCTCAGTGGCGCAGTGCTGCCGGGCGCGGCGGAGTCACTTGCAGCCGTGCACCAGACACCTGTCTTGGTCCCGACGGTGGTCACGGGGAACCTCAAGCCGAACGCCGAAATCAAACTCCGCGCCTTCTCGCTCGACTCCTACCTCGACCTCGACATCGGAGGTTTCGCCTCGGACGACCCGCACCGCCCCGCGCTCGTCGGCATCGCCCAGAAACGCGCACTGGAGAAGCACAGCCTCGGGTTCGCCCGCTCCAACACCGTCATCGTCGGAGACTCGCTGGAGGATGTGCGCACCGGGCTGGAGGGCGGCGCGCTGGTGATCGGCGTAGCAAGCGGCAAGACCTCCGGCCCCGAGCTCAGGCAGGCTGGCGCCGACCTCGTCCTGCCCGACCTGCGGAATCCAGAAGACCTGCTAGCCGCCATAGCCGCCCTGACCCGGTAGGGCCTCGTCCCACCTACACCGTTCATCGGCTGGTTTGCCTCCCAACGAGCGACGCCGCCAGCCAGCCGTAGAGCCGACCCTCTGGGGGACACCTGGGGAACGGAAACCAGCCCAGGTCGGGAAGGACACGAGACAGAGAGCAGCAAAGGCCGTGTTTCGATTCTCGTTCGAGAGCAGTGATCCGAGGCAGCGAAACAGCCCCCCGACCCTGCTTTTTCGCTGGTCAGAGGGCTGCCTCTGCGCTGTGGCGGCGCCAGGGTTCGAACCTGGGTAGGCTGAGCCGGCAGATTTACAGTCTGCTCCCTTTGGCCACTCGGGCACACCGCCTTGCGACGGGGTAAACGATACCCGATGCCCCGGGGTGGTCCGCCACCCGGTTGGGGCCGGTGGATCCGGGTAGCCGGGTGGCTAGGCTGTGCGGCGACCACGCCTGATGTGACAGATCCGAGGAGCCTTACCACCATGGCCGACTCCAGTTTCGACATCGTCTCGAAGGTCGACCGGCAGGAGGTCGACAACGCACTCAACCAGGCGGCCAAGGAGATCTCGCAGCGGTATGACTTCCGCGGGGTCGGGGCCTCGATCGCCTGGTCGGGGGAGCGGATCGAGATCAAGGCCAACGCCGAGGAGCGGGCGAAGGCGGTGTTGGACATCTTCCAGACCAAGCTCGTCAAGCGCGGGATCTCGCTGAAGGCGCTGGACTCGGGCGAGCCGCAGGCCTCGGGGAAGGAGTACCGGCTGTACTCCACGATCAAGGAGGGCATCTCGACGGACGACGCCAAGAAGGTGGCCAAGCTGATCAGGGACGAGGGGCCCAAGGGGGTCAAGGCCCAGGTCCAGGGCGACGAGCTGCGGGTCAGTTCCAAGAGCAGGGACGCGCTGCAGGAGGTGCAGCGGCTCGTGCGGGAGAGGGACTTCGACTTCGCGGTGCAGTTCGTCAACTACCGGTGATGCGTGGCATCGGTGGGGTCCTGCGGCGGGCTCGGCGGGGTGCCGTGGGGGACGGCGCGAAGGTGGACCTGAGCCACCGGGCCAGGGCGCCGCTCGGGAGCGCGGTGGTGAACTGCGCGGTGTACCGGGACGGGGTGCGCAGGTCGGGGCGGTTCAGCGCGCGGGAGGCGATAGCGCGGGCGCGCGGGTGGCGGGGCGGGTTCGTGTGGATCGGCCTGCACGAGCCGTCGGAGGCGGAGTTCGCGGAGGTCGCCGACCTGTTCGGGCTGCACCCGCTGGCCGTCGAGGACGCCGTGCACGCGCACCAGCGGCCCAAGCTCGAGCGGTACGACGACACGCTCTTCGCGGTGCTCAAGACCGTGCGGTACGTCGAGCACGCCGAACTCACCGACAGCAGCGAGGTGGTGGAGACCGGCGAGATCATGGTCTTCACCGGTCCTGACTTCGTGATCACGGTCCGGCACGGCGGGCACGGCTCGCTGGGGCCGCTGCGGGAGGACCTGGAGGCGACGCCCGAGCAGTTGGCGAAGGGGCCTTCGGCCGTGCTGCACGCCATCGCGGACCAGGTGGTGGACCACTATCTCGACGTCGTGGCCGCGGTGCGGGACGACGTGGACGAGATCGAGTCGGCCGTGTTCTCCGACTCCCGGGGGCGGGGCGCGAACCCCGGGCAGATCTACCAGCTGAAGCGGGAGCTGTTGGAGCTGAGGCGGGCGGTGGCGCCGCTCGACGGGCCGCTGCGGACGCTGGCCGAGAAGGAGCTGCCGACGGTGGACGCGGAGATCAGGCGCTACTTCCGTGACGTGGCGGACCACCTGTCGCGGGTGACGGAGCAGGTCAACGGCTACGACATGCTGATCGACTCGATCCTCCAGGCCAACCTGGCGCAGGTCACGGTGGCGCAGAACGAGGACATGCGGAAGATCACCGCGTGGGCGGCGATCCTCGCGGTGCCGACGATGGTCTGCGGCGTGTACGGGATGAACTTCGACCACATGCCGGAGCTGCACTGGCGCTTCGGCTATCCGCTGGTGATCGGTGTGATCCTGGTCGCCTGCTACGCGATCCACCGGGGGTTCCGGCGGAACGGGTGGTTGTGAGCGGGGCGGACGAGGAGCGGTGGACCTGACGATCGTCAGGTCCACTCTTGACGAAGGGCAGATCCTGGTCGGCAGTTCGATTGCCTAGGCTGGGCCCGTGGATAATGCGATCCTCGACGCCATCGAAGGGTTTGTCGCCACCCCCTGGGTGTACGTGGCGCTCTTCGCCGTCGCGAAACTCGACGGCTTCTTTCCCGTGGTGCCCAGCGAGACCCTGGTGGTGACCCTGGGGGTCTTCGCGGCGGCCGACGGCAACCCCAACCTGCTCCTCGTCATCCTGGTCGCGGCCCTGGGCGCCTTCACCGGGGATCACATCTCCTACTTCATAGGCCGGAAGTCGGGCGATCGGGTCTTCTCCAAACTCAAGCCCGGCAGCAGGACGCACCGGGCCTACGAGCACGTCGGCGACATGTTGGAGAAGCGCGGCGGCCTGGTGCTGGTCATCGCCCGCTACATTCCGGGCGGCCGCACCGCCGCCACGCTCACCACCGGCGCCACCCGCTATCCGCTGGGCCGGTTCTCGCGCTACGACGCGATCGCGGCCGTGAGCTGGGCCATCTACTCGGCCTGCATCGGCTACATAGGCGGCGCCGCCTTCGAACACAACCCGCTGCGCGGGGTGGCGCTGGGGCTCGGCCTCGCGCTGGCGATCACCGTGGTGCACGAGGGGGTGCGTTACCTGCGCAACCGCCGCGCGTCCGCCGCGGAGTAGCGGCGCGGGCCGCTCAGCGGCCCTGGAAGACCACCTCGGGGTTGGCCGCCGTCGGCCCGTCGAGCAGCGGCGCGGGCAGACCCCGCAGGTGGGCGTCGAAGAACGCGGCCACGTAGTCCCTGGTGATCTCGCCGGAGCGCTCTCCGGAGAGCGGCGCCTCGGGGTCGGTCATGCCGAGTTGGCCGCCGAGCACCGGCAGGTCGATGAAGGTGAAGTGGCCGGAGCCGGTCACGGTCAGCCAGCGGCGCCAGCCGTCGAGCCGGGCCCAGCCCTCGTCCCAGGACTCGTCCTCGCCGCCCGGGTGGTGCAGGGACTCGGTGCCGAGCATCATGAACGGCCGCCCGTCGAGGCCCTCGGCCGGCACCGGGGCGAAGAAGGTGCCGTCCATGTTGACCCCGGCGCGCACCCGCGGGTCCCGCGCCATGGTGACGGCGGTGGCGTTGCCGCCGATGGAGTGTCCTGCCATGCCGATCCGGGTGGTGTCGATCAGGCCGGCGTACCGCCAGGCCGGTCGGGGCCCGGTCAGCCGGTCCAGCACGAAGGAGAGGTCGGCCGCCCGGCCCTCGGCGACGACCGACAGGTCGTCGGCGGCCTCGCAGGCCACGCAGGTGAGCATCCGGTCGCCGGGGAAGAGGGTGCCGACGGACTCGTAGGCGTGGTCGACGGCGGCCACCACATAGCCGCGGCTGGCCAGCTCCTCGGCCAGCAGGGTGAGGGTGGTGCGGGGCAGCGAGAAGCCGGGCGAGAGCACCACCAGGGGGTGACGGCCGCGCTCGGGTCGCGCGCCCACCCGGGCGGTGATGCCGGTGGCGGCGACGTCCTCGGGCGCTATGACGCCCTCCAGGTGCTGGCTCTCCAGCAGCAACCGGGCCTCGTCGGCGGTCAGATAGGGCGCGGTCCTGCCGGTGCCCGACCTGGCCGGGTAGTACATCGACACCAGCAGTTCGCGGGCGCCGGCCTCCGGGACCCACGGGTCGGTGCGGTCCCGGTCCACCAGGTGCAGCGTGTCCCGGCCGACGGCGAAAGGACCGGTGGGGCTCGGCAGCCGGAGGACGGGGGCCGGGTCCTGGTCGGCGGCCGACGTGGCGGGGGCGGCCGCGGCGGTCGGCAGCAGCGGGGCGGCGAGCGCCAGGGCGAGGCCGGTCGCCAGGGCGGCGGCGGTTCGGGAGATCGTGATCAACATGCACGGAGCGTAACCAGGGCGTTGAAGGCGCCGCGTCCGTCCCGGGGCTGACTGACCCCTGAGATATCCGCCGTCCTCCCCTACGCGCCAGGACTACCGAGGGGGTGGTGCCAGCACTACTCGTGCCTGGTCAGGTGTTGTAGCCCGGCTGGCTCCAGCGGTAGCCCGGGTAGGTCTGGGCGGTCGGCACGATCTCCCGGCCGAGCGGCATCAGCGACACCGGCACCATCTTGAAGTGGGCGATGCCGAACGGGATGCCGATGATCGTCACACAGAAGGAGATGCCCGCCAGGATGTGGCCGAGGGCGAGCCAGATGCCGGCGACCACCAGCCAGATCACGTTGCCCACGCCGGAGGCCAGGCCCGCGTCGTGCCGCTCGGTGACGCGGTAGCCGAAGGGCCACAGCGCGTAGCCCGCTATGCGGAAGCAGGCTATGCCGAAGGGGATCGTGACGATGAGGATGAAGCAGATGATGCCGGCGAGCGCGTAGCCGAGCGCCATCCACAGTCCGGAGAAGATCAACCAGATGATGTTGAGTATGGTTCGCACACCCTCAGGATGATCTCAGCGGCGCCCGCCCGCCATGCGTTCCAGGCGCTCGATGCGGTCGGCCATCGGCGGGTGGGTGGCGAACATCCTGGCCAGGCCCTCGCCGCGGCGGAACGGGTTGGCGATCATCAGATGGCTCGCCGTCTCCAACTGGGGCTCGGGGCGCAGCGGTCGGGCCTGGGTGCCCGCCTCCAGCTTGCGCAGCGCGCTGGCCAGCGCCAGCGGGTCCCCGGTGAGCCTGGCCCCCGAGGCGTCCGCCTCGAACTCGCGTGACCTGCTGACCGCCAGTTGGATGAGGGAGGCCGCGATCGGGCCGAGGAGCATCACCAGCAGCATCCCGACGAGGCCGGGGCCGCCCTCGTCGTCGTCCCGCCCGACGGGGAGGAACCAGGCGATGTTCACCAGGAACATGATCACCGAGGCCATGGCCCCGGCGACCGAGGAGATCAGGATGTCGCGGTTGTAGACGTGGCTGAGCTCGTGGCCGATGACGCCGCGCAGCTCGCGCTCGTCGAGCAGGCGCAGGATGCCCTCGGTGCAGCAGACGGCGGCGTTGCGCGGGTTGCGGCCGGTGGCGAAGGCGTTGGGCGCCTCGGTCGGGGAGATGTAGAGCCGGGGCATCGGCTGCCTGGCCTGCCCGGCCAGCTCGCGGACCATGAGGTAGAGCCTGGGCGCCTCGAACTCGCTCACGGGCCTGGCCCGCATGGCGCGCAGCGCGAGCTTGTCGCTGTTCCAGTAGGCGTAGCCGTTGGTGGCGAGGGCCACCACCAGCGCGATCAGCAGGCCGCCACGGCCGAAGAAGCTCCCGATGACCAGGATCAACGCGGACATGCCGCCGAGCAGGGCGGCGGTTTTCAGACCGTTGTGCCGGCGGTGCACGGTGTGCCCTCCTGTTGCGCGCGCGGGGGTGGGGGTTCCGGATGTACCGGATGCCGGAGTTTCTCCACTAACAGCGGACACTCCCGAAGTGCACAACGCGATCCGCGGGACGTGCGTTCCCTCGCCGGGTCCGCTGTTACCGAGCGCGAACGTTCCGGGGACCCGGCGGCGCTAGATCAGGCCGGTCGAGACGAAGGTGAGGATCAGCTGGGGGGCGCCGGAGAAGGCCAGGGCCGCCGCGGCGGCGAGCCCCACGGCACCGGCCAGCGGCACGGTGGTGAGCGAGGTCGGCCCGGTGGCCGGGGCGGCCGCCGGGTCCTCGGCGGGGCGGAAGAGCAGCGCCGTCCAGCGCAGGTAGTAGAAGAGCGCGATCGCCACGTTGACCGCCATGACCACCGCGAGGACCCCGAGGCCGGCGTCCACCGCGGCCTCGAAGACCGCGACCTTGGCGAACAGGCCGACCACCCCCGGCGGCAGCCCGGCCAGGCACAGCAGGAAGAAGGCGAGGGCGAGCGCGGTCAGCGGCCGGCGGGCGTAGAGGCCGCGGTAGTCGTCGAGCCGGCGCGCCACCTGGGCGGCCACCGCGAACGCGCCCAGGTTGACCGCGGCGTACATCAGCGCGTAGGCGACGGTCGCGCCCACCGCCTCGCCGCGGTCGGTGTAGGCGGCGGCCGCGAGCGGCACCAGCAGGTAGCCGGCCTGGCCGACCGAGGACCAGGCGAGCAGCCGGATCGCGCTGTGCGGCGCGGCGGGGTCGGTGCGCAGCGCGGCGACGTTGCCGACGGTCATGGTGAGCCCGGCGAGCAGCCCGAGCGCCGGGCCCCACAGGTCGCCGTAGCCGGGGAAGGCGAGGGTGGTCACCAGGGCGAGGCCGGCGAGCCCGGCGGCCTTGCCGACCACGGACAGGTAGCCGGCGACCGGCAGCGGCGCGCCGACGTAGGTCTCGGGGACCCAGAAGTGGAACGGGACGGCGGCGGCCTTGAAGGCGAAGCCGACGAGCGTCAGCGCCACCCCGGCCTCGGCCAGCGTGGCGAGCTGGGGGTCGCCGCCGGGCAGGGCGGTGGCGAGGTCGGCGAAGAAGAGGCTGCCGCCGGCGGCGTAGACGAAGCTGACGCCGAGCAGGGTGACGGCGGTGGCGGTGACCGAGGTGAGGAAGAACTTGAGCGCGGCCTCGGGCCCGGTGCGGCTGCCGCGGCGCAGCCCGACCAGGGCGTAGGCGGGCAGTGTGGTGACCTCGAGCGCGATGACGAGGGTGGCCAGGTCGCGGGCGGCCGGCAGCAGCGCGGCGCCGGCGGCGGAGGAGAGCAGCAGGAACCAGAACTCGCCGGCCGGGACGTCGTCGTCCGCGGTCTCCGGGACGGAGAGCAGGGCCACGAGGAACGCGCCGCCGAGCACCAGCAGCTGGACGATGACGGCGAAGCGGTCGGCGGCGTAGGCGCAGAGCGCGGGCTCGTCGGCGAGGCAGAACGTGGCCCGGTCGCCGTCGCGCAGCGGCAGCAGGGCGACGGCGGCGAGCGCGAGGCCGCCGGCGGCCAGCCAGCCGAGCAGCGGGCGCCTGGCGGCCGGCAGGAACAGGTCGGCGACGAGCACCACCACGGCGGCCACCGCGGCGATGAGCGGGGGCGCGACGACCGCCCAGTCGACGTTCTGGGTGAGGTTCATCTGGCGACTCCGGGCAGGAGGGCCGCGACGGCGGGGTCGGTGAGGTCGAGCAGGACGGCCGGCCACAGGCCGGCGAGCAGGGTGAGGGCGGCGAGCGGGGCGAACGCCGCGTACTCGGGGCCGCGCAGGTCGGTGAGCGGCTCGTCGGCCCGGTCCCCCATGCAGACGCGGCGGACCACGAGCAGCAGGTAGGCGGCGGTCAGCAGGGTGCCGAGCCCGGCGCACACCAGGTAGACGAGGAACGCGGGCCGGCTGAGCCCGTCGGCCGGGTGGTAGGCGCCGAGCATGGCGAGCAGTTCGCCCCAGAAGCCGGCGAGGCCCGGCAGCCCGAGCGAGGCGACGGCGGCGAACGCGAGCAGTCCGCCGAAGCGCGGGGCGCGCCCGTAGAGCGTCACGTCGGTCAGCCGGTCGAGGTCGGTGGTGCCGACGCGTTCCTTGAGGGCGCCGACGAGGAAGAACAGCAGGCCGGTGATCAGGCCGTGGGCGACGTTGGCGAACAGCGCGCCGTTGACGCCGCCGCGGGTGAGGGTGGCGATGCCGAGGAGCACGAAGCCCATGTGGCCGACGGAGGAGTAGGCGATGAGCCGCTTCAGGTCGCCGCCCGCGCCCTGGCGCACCAGGGCGAGGCAGGCGAGGGAGCCGTAGACGATGCCGGCGGCGGCGAAGGCGCCGAGGTAGGGCGCGAAGGTGTGCATGCCCTCGGGGGCGATCGGCAGCGCGATCCTGACCAGGCCGTAGGTGCCCATCTTCAGCAGCACGCCGGCCAGCAGCACCGAGCCGGCGGTGGGGGCGGCCGTGTGCGCGTCGGGCAGCCAGCTGTGCAGCGGCCACATGGGGGTCTTGACGGCGAGGCCGAGGCCGATGGCCAGCACGGCGAGCAGCTGGGTGGTGTGGCTCAGCCCTGCGCCGTTGGCCTCGGCGAGGGCGACCATGTCGAAGGTGCCACCACGCAGACCGATCAGCAGCAGGCCGAGCAGCATCACCACCGAGCCGACGACCGTGTAGAGGATGAACTTCCAGGCGGCGGCGGCACGTTCGGCGCCGCCCCAGCGGGCGATCAGGAAGTACATCGGGATCAGGACCGTCTCGAAGGCCAGGAAGAACAGCACCAGGTCGAGGACGGCGAAGGTGGCGAGCGTGCCGGCCTCCAGCAGGAGCAGCAGCGCGACGAACGGCACCGGGCCCGGGGTGTCCCGGCCCGCGGGCGGCCGGAAGTAGGTGTAGAGGGCGCAGAGGAAGGTCAGCAGCGCGGTGAGGACGAGCAGCGGCAGGGAGATGCCGTCGACGCCGAGGTGCAGCCGGACGTCGAGCGCCGGGATCCAGCTCAGGTCGGTCTCGGCCTGGACGTCGGCCGGCCGGTCGTGGTCGAAGCCGGCGGCGAGCAGCAGCGTCAGGACGAGCACGGCGCCGGTGACGGTGACGCCGTGCCGCAGCACGTCCCGCTCGGGGCCGCCCCGACCGCGCAGCCCGGGTGGGGCGGGCAGCAGCGCGGCGCCCGCGCCGAGCAGCGGGAGCAGGACGGCGGCGGCGAGCAGCAGCCGCATGGTGGTGTCGTTGAGGCTGATCACGGCTCACTCCCCCGCGACGACGAGGACGGCGGCGACGGCCAGGACGAGGGTGCCGGCGACGATCGCGCTGAGGTAGGTCTGCACGTTGCCGGTCTGGGCGCGGCGGGCGGCGGTGCCGAGCAGCCCGGGGGCCGCGCCGGCGGCGCGCACATAGGTGTCGACGACGGTCCGGTCGAGGAAGCGGACCAGGCGGGCGGCGGCCTCGGTGGGGCGGACGACGGCGGCCGCGTAGGCGGCGTCGGCGTGGAAGCCGGCGGCGGCGTGCGGGTGGAGGCCACGCAACAGCGCGGGGGCCGGGTCGACGGATCCGTCCTCGGCGGCCCCCTCGTAGGCGCGGCGCCAGGCGGCGTAGGCGGCGAGGCCGCCGAGCAGCGCGGCGCCGGTGGCGACCAGGGCGGTGGTGAGGGTGGGCGCCAGGTCGCCGCCGTCGAACCAGTCGGGCAGGACCGGGTAGGCCAGGCCGAGCAGCAGGGTGGGGAGCGTGAGCAGCCACAGCACGGCGGCCATCACGGGGCTCGCGCCTTCGGAGACGGGCACCGGTTCGGTGCGCGCGTCGACCGGGTCGTGGAAGACGACCAGCCAGAGGCGGGCGGCGTAGCCGGCGGTGAGCAGCGCGGTGAGCAGCCCGGCGACCAGCACGATCCAGCCGGCGGCGGCCGGCACGCCGTGCTCGGGGTCGAGCGCCGCGTGCTCGGCGGCCGCTATCACCGCCTCCTTGGAGAAGAAGCCGGAGAACGGCGGGATGGCGGCGAGCGCGAGCAGCCCGATGGTCATCGTCCAGTAGGCGTCGGGGGCGCGGCGCTTGAGGCCGAGCATCCGGGACAGGGCGGTCAGCGAGCCGGTGCCGGCGGTGTGGATGAGGACGCCGGCGGAGAGGAAGAGCAGGGCCTTGAACGCGCCGTGCGTCAGCAGGTGGAAGACCGCGGCCTCCCGGTCGGCGACGGCCAGCGCGCCCGTCATGTAGGCGAGTTGGCCGATGGTGGAGTAGGCCAGCACCCGCTTGACGTCGTCCTGGGCGAGGGCGGCGAGCGCCGAGCCGATCATGGTGGCGGCCGCGACGAGCGCGAGCGTCAGCAGGGCGGCCGTGGAGGCGGCGAAGACGGGCAGCAGCCGGGCCACGAAGTAGACGCCGGCGGCCACCATGGTCGCGGCGTGGATCAGCGCGGACACCGGCGTGGGGCCGGCCATCGCGTCCGGCAGCCAGGCGTGCAGCGGCACCTGTCCCGACTTGCCGGCCACGCCGGCGAGCAGCAGCAGGGCGATCAGGGTGGGGTGGGCGAGTTCGAGCCGGCCGTCGACGAGCCCGCCGGCGATCTCGCTGATGCGGAAGGTGCCGGCCGCGTCGGCCAGGGCCAGGATGCCGATCAGGAACGGCACGTCGCCGAGCTTGGTGACCAGGAACGCCTTGAGCGAGGCGGCGCGGGCGGCCGAGGTCTCCCAGTAGTGGCCGACCAGGAAGTACGAGCAGACGCCCATCACCTCCCAGCCGACGAGCAGCACGATCAGGTCGTCGGCGTAGACGACGAGCAGCATCGCGGCGGTGAACAGTGAGACCAGCGCGGCGTAGGAGGGGTAGCGCGGGTCGCCGCCCAGGTAGCCGGTCGAGTACAGCTGCACGCAGCCGGCGACGACCGCCACCAGAACGGCCACCAGCACGGCGAACCCGTCGAGGTTCAGCGCGAGTTGGACGTCGAGGGCGTCGTTGCCGGTGACCGTGAGGCGGGTAGCGGCGGTGACCGGCTCGTCGCCGCCCTGCCGCACGGCGACGTAGATCGCGAGGCCGGCGGAGGTGAGCGTCGGCAGCACGGCGAGCGGGCGGACGAATCCTGGCGCGCGCCGGCCGCTCAACAGGATCACCGCGGCGGCGACGAACGGCAGCAGCGGCACGAGGACGGCGGCGGTCGTGGTGTTCACGAGTGACGGGTCTCCGAGGTCCGCTCCTCGGGCTCCCCGAGCCCTCGTGGCTCGCCGAGCTCGCGGAGTTGGTCGATGGCGGAGGTGCCGCGGGCGCGGTACACGAGCAGCACGATGGCGAGGCCGATGCCGATCTCGGCCGCGGCGAGGGCGATGAGGAAGAGTGTGAGGACCTGGCCCGAGTGCATGGCGTCGCGCAGCCACACGTCGAACGCCACCAGGTTGAGGCTGACGGCGGCGAGCATCAACTCCACCGACATCAGCACCAGGATGGCGTTCCGTCTGGCCAACACGCCGTACAGCCCTGTGCAGAAGAGCAGCACGGCCAGCACGGCCGGGTAGAGCAGGTGCATCAGCCCTCACCGCCGTTCCGCCCGGCGGCCCGGGTGCGGGAGACGACGATGGCCCCGACGAGGGCGGCGAGCAGCAACACGGACAGCGCCTCGAACGGCAGCACCCAGTCACGGAACAGGCTCTCGCCGATCTGTCCCGACTCGCCGTGCGGCCGGTCGAGTTCGATCCACGCGCCGCGGAAGGCGTCGACGACGAGGACCACCAGGGCGGCGGCCGAGCCGAGCGACACGGCGAGCGCCACCGGCCGGTTGCCCGAGTCCGCGTCGGGCGACGGGCCGATGGGCGCCCGGGTGAGCATCAGGCCGAAGAGCAGCAGCACCACGACCGAGCCGAGATAGATCAACACCTGCACCCAGGCCACGAACTCGGCGGTGAGCAGCAGGTACTGGACGGCAAGACCGCCGAGCGCGACCACCAGCCAGAGCGCGGCGTGCACCAGCTCCCTGGTGGTGACGCAGCGGACGGCGGCGCCGAGGACGACGACCCCGACGACGAGGAAGACGACCTCCTGCCCGGTCACGTGCCCCCCCGTTCGACGGCCTTGCGGGCGGCGGCTATCTCCTTGGGCTCCTCGCCCGCCGCGTCGAGCGTTGGCGGCTCGGGCACGGTCCACATCCAGTCGCGCAACGCCTCACGCTCGTGCGTGAGTTCGCGGATGTCGGTGCTGGCGTACTCGAACTCGGGCGACCAGAAGAGGGCGTCGAACGGGCAGACCTCGACGCAGATCCCGCAGTACATGCAGAGCGAGAAGTCGATGGCGAACCGGTCGAGCACGTTGCGGCTGCGTTCGCGGCCGCCGGGGGCGGCGGGCGGCAGGGTCTCCTTGTGCGAGTCGATGTAGATGCACCAGTCCGGGCACTCGCGGGCGCAGAGCATGCAGACGGTGCAGTTCTCCTCGAAGAGCGCGATGACGCCCCGGCTGCGGGGCGGCAGTTCGGGGCTCCGCTCCGGGTACTGCTGGGTGACCGCGCGGCGCGTCATGGCGCGCAGCGTGATCGCCAACCCGCGGGCGAGTCCTGACCCGAGGCTCATCCCGACACCACCACCTTGATCACGCCCGTCAACGCGATCTGGGCCAGGGCGAGCGGCACCAGCGCGGTCCAGGCGAACTTCTGGATCTGGTCGACGCGGAGCCTGGGCCAGGCGACACGGGCCCAGATGACGAGGAAGCTGAGCGCACCGGTCTTCAGCAGCATCCACAGCCAGCCGAGCTGGTCGGCCCACGGCCCGTGCCAACCACCGAGGAACAGCACGGCGGTGAGCGCGGAGACGACGACGATGCCGGCGTACTCGGCGAGCAGGAAGAGCGCGAAGCGGAGCCCCGAGTACTCGGTGTACGCGCCGAAGATGATCTCCTCCGGGGCGATGGGCGCGTCGAACGGCGGGCGTTGCAGCTCGGCGAGCCCGGCGGTGAAGAACACGAGGCCGCCGACGAGTTGCCACGGCACCCACCACCACTCGAACTCGCCGAGGATCCCGGTGAGCGAGAGGGTCCCGGCGGCCATCGCGACGGAGGCGGCGGACAGCAGCAACGGCAGCTCGTACGCCATGAGTTGGGCGGCGGTGCGGAGCGCGCCGAGCAGCGAGTACTTGTTGGCCGACGCCCAGCCGGCCATCAACGAGCCGAGCACGCCGACGCCGAGGACGGCGAGCACGAAGAAGATGCCGGCGTCGACGACCTGCCCGACCATGCCGTCGGGTCCGAGCGGGATGGCGACGAGCACGATCAGGTACGGGATCAGCGCGACGGCCGGCGCGAGTTGGAACACCCGACGGTCGGCGCCGGCCGGCACGGTGTCCTCCTTCTGCGCGAACTTGACGCCGTCGGCGATGAGTTGCGCCCACCCGTGGAACCCACCGGCGTGCATGGGGCCGAGCCGGCCCTGCATGTGCGCCATCACCTTGTGCTCGGTCTGCCCGACGAGCAGCGGCAACACGAGAAACGCGACCAGCACCGCGGCGACCCGCACGGCCACGTCCAACACGTCCACTACGCACCCTCCCCCGAGGCAGCCTCCGGCGGCTCGGCCGAGGTTTGACGGCGCCGCGCCGACGGATCGCCGTCCGGCAGCGACGCAGCGTCCGGCGGCTCGGCCGACTCCGAACCCGGACCATCGGTGCCTGGGGCGGCGGCCTCACCCTCGCCGGGGGCGTCCTGGCTCGCGGAGCGAGTCGCCTCCGGCGGCTCCGCGCCATCGGCGTCCGGCGCGGCGGCCTCGACCTCGCGGGCGGCACGTTGCCTCGCGGAACGGGTCGCCTCCGGCGGCTCGGACTGCCCCGGCTCCGCCGGGGAGGCGGCGCGCTGGCTCGCAGAGCCATCCGCAACCGACCGGCTACGCCGGGGCGGCCCGGCTTCGCCGGCCTCCGTCGGCGGCGCGGCCTCGCCGGCACGGCGCTGGCTCGCCGAACCATCGGCCGCCGACCGGCCGCGACGGGCCGGCCCGGCCTCGCCCGGCTCCGCCGGCGAGGCAGGGCGCTGACTGGCCGAGCCGTCCGCCGCGGAGCGGCTACGGCGTGGTCGGTCGGTCGGGGCGCCCGGCGCCCCCTCGCGGCTACGCCGCGGACGGTCGCTCGGGGCGCTGCGCGCCCCCTCGCGGCGCGGCGCCGGGGGGAGTGTGCCGGCCAGGGGGCCCCATTCGTTGGGGTCGGGGACGCCCGGCGGCAGCATCTGGCGGCGGCGGGGGCCGCCGTGGTCCGACTCGCCCGGCTCCTTCGCGCCGGGCCACGCCTTGGCGACCCGCGCGGCCAGGACGAAGTCCTTCCGCAGCGGGTAGCCCTCGAAGCTCTCCGGCAGCAGCAGCGGCGCGAGACCCGGGTGGCCGGGGAAGTCGACGCCGAACATCTCGTGGGTCTCGCGCTCGTGCCAGGCCGCGCCCGGGTAGACGCCGGTGGCGGTGGCCAGCGCCGCGTTCTCGTGCGGCACCGTGGTCCGCAGCAGGAGGCGGCGGGGCGGGGTGCCGAGTGCCACCACGTGGGCGCAGACGAGGAAGCCGGTGCCGGGTTCGTCGACGGCGCTGAGCCAGTCGAAGAAGGTGCAGCCGAGCTCGTCGCGGGCCACGGTGAGGGCGTCGGCCCAGGCGGCGGCCGGCACGTCGACGGTCAGCACCTCATAGGCGAAGGAGGCCGTGGCGTCGGCGCCGAAGAGCGCGGCCGGCTCCGCCGGCAGCCAGGCAGCGGTCACCGGCGCTCCTCCTCGGGGGCCGGCGGCGGGGCCACCAGGCCGCTGGTGAGGGCGGCCGCGGACGGCCGTGGCGCGTAGCGGTTCGGCAGCGACTCGGCGGCGATCCTCTCCTGGAGCTTGAGGATGCCGTGCAGCAGCGCCTCGGGCCGCGGCGGGCAGCCCGGCACGTAGACGTCGACCGGGATCAGCTGGTCGACGCCCTTGGTGACCGAGTAGGAGTCCCAGTAGGGGCCGCCGCAGTTGGAGCAGGCGCCGAAGGAGATCACGTACTTCGGCTCCGGCATCTGCTCGTAGAGCCGCTTGACCGCCGGCGCCATCTTGTCGGTCACGGTGCCCGAGACGACCATCAGGTCGGCCTGCCGCGGCCCTGGCGCGAAGGGGATCACGCCGAGCCTGATGAAGTCGTGCCGGGACATCGACGCCGCGATGAACTCGATCGCGCAGCAGGCGAGCCCGAAGTTGAACACCCACAGGCTGTAGCGGCGCCCCCAGTTGAGGATCACCTTCATGGGCCGGGGGGCGAGCCGCGACAGCGGGCCCAGGGAGCGGGGAGTCACGTCCACGTCAGGACGCCCTTCTTCCAGGCGTAGAGCAGGCCCACGGAGAGGAAGCCGAGGAAGACGAACATCTCGACCAGCGTGACCCCGCCGTAGCCGTCCGCCGCGAAGACCGTCGCCCACGGGAAGAGGAAGACCGAGTCGACGGCGAAGATCACGTAGAGGAAGGCGTAGACGTAGTAGCGGATCTGCGTGTGCGCCCAGCCCTCGCCGACCGGGTCCACGCCGCACTCGTACGGCAGCAGCTTCTCGGGGGTCGGCACCGTGGGCCGCAGCAGCCGGCCGGCGCCGAAGGCCACGGTGACGAACAGCACGCCGGCCACCGCGACCAGACCGACGACCGTGTACCCCTGGAAGTAGCCGGGGAGCGAGCCGGAGAGTGAGTCGGGCACGTTCAGGCCTCCGACGACCAGACCGGGGACGGGATGGGGACTGCCGGTGAGTCTAGGGGTTGCCGGGCCGCTTGTGACCACCGCTCTCGCGAGCGCGGGGGTGGGCCGTGGTGGGGGTAGCCCCACCGTCGTTGACCGACCCACCCCATGGCGACCGCCGGGAGGGCCCGGCAGGCTTGGGGGCATGACCAGCTCGACCAGCACCACGCCGGCCGGTGGCGGCGCCCCGGAAGGGTGGGAGAAGCCGCCGCCACCGCGCCCGGCGCTCGATGCACGCGCCTGGCGCGAGTGCGCCTATCTGCTGCTGAGTTTCCCGCTGGCCGTGGTCACGTTCGTGTGCGTCGTGGTCTGGATCTACGCCGGTGCGCTGCTGTCCGTGACGGTCGTCGGCCTGCCGGTGCTGGCCGCGGGGCTCGCCGGCTGCCGGCGCGTCGGGGCGTGGGAACGGGCGCGCGCCAGGGCGCTGCTCGGTCTTTCCGTGGACGAGCCGAGCGCGCTGCCCAGGGCCCGCGAGGGCGGGCTGCTGACCCGGCTGTGGTCCGGGCTGCGGGATCCGGTGGGCTGGCGGACCGCGCTGTACTTCGTGGTGCGGCTGCCGGTGGCCACCCTGACGTGCTGGCTGACGGTGATCGCGGGCGTCGTGGCCTGGCCGGCGCTGCCGTGGATCGTGCGCTGGTTCACCAACGTGGACCGGGCGCTGGTGCGCGGGCTGCTGTCGCCGTCGGACAGCCTGGAGCGGCGGATCGCGGAGCTGGAGTCGGGCCGGGCGGCGGTCACCGACACGGCCAACGCCGACCTGCGGCGGATCGAGCGTGATCTGCACGACGGCGCGCAGGCCCGTCTGGTGGCGCTGGCGATGGGGCTCGGCATGGCGAAGGAGACGGTCCTGCGGGACCCGGAGGCGGCGGCCAGGCTCGTCGACGAGGCGCACGGCGAGGTCAAGCAGGCCCTGCGCGAGCTACGCGACCTGGCCCGCGGCATCCACCCGGCCATCCTCACCGACCGCGGCCTCGGCCCGGCACTCTCCGCCGTCGCCTCCCGCTGCACGGTCCCCGTGACGGTGAGCGTCGAGCTGGACGAGCGGCCGGCGGACGCCATCGAGGGCATCGCCTACTTCACCGCCTCCGAGCTGCTGCAGAACGTCAGCAAGCACAGCGGCGCCCACCAGGCCACGGTCGAGGTGTGGCGGGCCGGCGACCGGCTGATGATGCAGGTCACCGACGACGGCCGAGGCGGCGCCGACCCCACCGCCGGATCGGGACTGGCCGGCCTCGCCGACCGGCTCGCCGCCGTCGACGGCCTGCTCGCCGTCCACTCCCCCGCCGGCGGCCCCACCACCGTCACCGCGGAACTCCCCTGGCGCGCCCGCACGGCGCCGCCGACCAGGCTCGCAGACACGCTCGCAGAGAAGAACCGAGGGACCACGTCATGACCACCGTGTTGCGCATGCCGCTGACACTCCGCACCTGGCGGGAGGGGCTGCACGCCCTGTTGAACTTCCCGGTGGCGTTGGCCGGCTTCCTGGTCGCGGTGGTCGGCCTCGCGGTCAGCGGCGCCCTGCTCTTCCTGGTGGTCGGGCTGCCGCTGCTGACGCTGGTGCTGCTGCTGATCCGCCTCTACGCGCGCCTGGAGCGGGCCAGGGCCAGGTACTTCCTGAGGGTCGAGGTGGCCGATCCTGAGCCGCTGCGGCTGCGGCGCGGTCAGCGCGGTCCGGTCGCGTGGATGGGCGCGGTGCTGCGCAGCAACGTGTCGTGGCGGAGCACGGCGTACGCGCTGCTGCACCCGTGGTGGGCGCTGTTCACGTTCACGACGGTGACGGTGCTCTGGGGTCTCGGCCTGTTCGCGCTGACGTTCCCGGCGTGGGGCTGGACGATCCCCCGGTACAGCGACGAGCCGGGCATCGGCGTCAACGTGGACGGCGAGGGCAACGGCTGGATCTGGGACAGCCCCTGGGAGTACGCGCTGGTGGCCCTGGTGGGCGCGCTGGTCATGGTGGCCGCCGCGCCGCTGATCAGGGGGATGGCGATGGTGGACCGGCTGCTGGTCGGCACGCTCCTTGGTCGCTCGGCGGCGGCCGACCGGGTGCTCCAGCTGGAGGAGGACCGCTCGGTGGTGGTGGACGCCTCGGCCGCCGACCTGCGGCGGATCGAGCGTGATCTGCACGACGGCGCGCAGGCCCGTCTGGTGGCGCTGGCGATGGAGCTCGGCATGGCGAAGGAGACCATCACGCGGGACCCGGAGGCGGCGGCCAGGCTCGTCGACGAGGCGCACGGCGAGGTCAAGCAGGCCCTGCGCGAGCTACGCGACCTGGCCCGCGGCATCCACCCGGCCATCCTCACCGACCGCGGCCTCGGCCCGGCACTCTCCGCCGTCGCCTCCCGCTGCACGGTCCCCGTGACGGTGGACGTGGAGCTGCCGCTGCGGCCGGCCGAGGCGATCGAGGGCATCGCCTACTTCACCGCATCCGAGCTGCTGCAGAACGTCAGCAAGCACAGCGGCGCCCACCAGGCCACGGTGGACGTGTGGCGGGCCGGCGACCGGCTGATGCTCCAGGTCACCGACGACGGCCGAGGCGGCGCCGACCCCACCGCCGGATCGGGACTGGCCGGCCTCGCCGACCGGCTCGCCGCCGTCGACGGCCTGCTCGCCGTCCACTCCCCCGCCGGCGGCCCCACCACCGTCACCGCGGAGCTGCCGTGGCGGGACCGGGCGGCGGCCGGCGTGCCCGCCCGCTGAGACCGGGTGGGACGTCGTGGGCCGGGGTGAGATGCTGACCGCCGGCGGACGGCGCCGAGTACGGCAGGACCGGTGAGAACGACGAGAACGGCGAGAACGGTGAGATCGGGGGAGAACAGAACGTGCGCGTGGTGATCGCCGAGGATTCGGTGCTGCTGCGGGAGGGCCTGACGCGGCTGCTCGTCGACCGGGGCCACGAGGTCGTCGCCGGGGTCGGGGACGGCGAGGCGCTGGTCGAGGCGGTGCGGGAGCTGGCGGCGGCCGGGTCGCTGCCCGACGTGGTGGTGGCGGACGTGCGGATGCCGCCGACCCACACCGACGAGGGCGTGCGGGCGGCCGTGCGGCTTCGCGGGAGCTTCCCGGAGCTGGGGGTCCTGGTGCTGTCGCAGTACGTGGAGGAGCAGTACGCGACGGAGCTGATCGCCGGTTCGAGCCGGGGCGTGGGCTACCTGTTGAAGGACCGGGTGGCGGACGTCAGCGAGTTCGTGGAGGCGGTGACGCGGGTGGCCTCGGGCGGCACGGCGCTCGACCCCGAGGTGGTGGCGCAGTTGCTCGGCCGCAGCCGCAAACAGGATGTTCTCGGTGGGCTCACGCCCAGGGAAAGGGAAGTCCTAGGACTAATGGCCGAGGGTCGCACCAACTCGGCGATCGCGGCGCAGCTCGTGGTGAGTCACGGCGCGGTCGAAAAGCACGTGAGCAACATCTTTATGAAGCTCGGCTTGGCACAGAGTGACACAGATCACCGGCGGGTTCTGGCGGTTCTGACCTATCTGAATTCCTAGCGCGCCTGCGACGCTGGAACCAGGGTTCCAGTGGTGCGTCAGCGGTGCGCACCGCCATGTCTCGCAGGGGGCGGGTCGTCATGACGGCAGGCGGTTTCGAACCTCGTCACCTGCCCTTTGATCCGATCTTCATCAGTAAGGTAACCCTCACCCGCGTACCATGGCGGACAAGAGTCGCCTCGAAGGAGGGCTACAGCAGTGACCACTGAGGTCGACCAGGCGAGCCGGGACACGAAGGACGTCAGGCGTGTTGACCGGGTAATCATCCGCTTCGCGGGGGATTCCGGCGACGGAATGCAACTCACGGGTGACCGATTCACCTCGGAGACCGCGTCACTGGGCAACGACCTGTCCACCCTGCCGAACTTTCCCGCCGAAATCCGGGCCCCCGCCGGCACGCTCCCCGGCGTCTCCTCCTTCCAGGTGCACTTCGCCGACCACGACATCCTCACGCCGGGCGACGCCCCCAACGTGCTGGTGGCGATGAATCCGGCGGCCCTCAAGGCGAACCTGCCCGACGTGCCGCGCGGCGGCGAGATCATCGTCAACACCGACGAGTTCACCTCGCGCGCCCTGGCCAAGGTGGGTTACGACAGCAACCCGCTGGAGGACGGCTCGCTCGACGGGTACAGCGTCCACCCGGTGCCGCTGACCGCGCTGACCGTCGAGGCGCTGAAGGGCTTCGACCTCACCCGCAAGGAGGCCGGCCGCTCGAAGAACATGTTCGCGCTCGGCCTGCTCTCCTGGATGTACCACCGGCCGACCGAGGGCACCGAGGCCTTCCTGCGCGCCAAGTTCGCCAAGCGCCCGGAGATCGCCGAGGCCAACCTGACGGCCTTCCGCGCCGGGTGGAACTTCGGCGAGACCACCGAGGACTTCGCCGTCTCCTACGAGGTCGCCCCGGCCGCCAGTGCCTTCCCCGCCGGCGTCTACCGGAACATCTCCGGCAACCTGGCCCTGGCGTACGGCCTGATCGCCGCCGGCCAGCGCGCCGACCTGCCGCTGTTCCTCGGCTCCTACCCGATCACCCCGGCCTCGGACGTGCTGCACGAGCTGTCCAGGCACAAGAACTTCGACGTGCGCACCTTCCAGGCCGAGGACGAGATCGCCGGCATCGGCGCGGCGCTCGGCGCGGCCTTCGGCGGCGCGCTCGGCGTGACCACCACCTCGGGCCCCGGCGTGGCGCTGAAGTCGGAGACCATCGGGCTCGCCGTCTCGCTCGAACTGCCGCTGCTGATCGTCGACATCCAGCGCGGCGGCCCCTCCACCGGGCTGCCGACCAAGACCGAGCAGGCCGACCTGCTCCAGGCGATGTACGGGCGCAACGGCGAGGCCCCGGTGCCGATCGTCGCGCCGGCCACTCCCGCCGACTGCTTCACCGCCGCGCTGGAGGCGGCGCGGATCGCGCTGACCTACCGCACCCCCGTCTTCCTGCTCTCCGACGGCTACCTGGCCAACGGCTCCGAGCCCTGGCGGGTCCCGGAGGTCGACGAACTGCCGGACCTGCGCGTCCAGTTCACCACCGCGCCCAACCACACGCTGGCCGACGGCACCGAGGTCTTCTGGCCCTACAAGCGGGACCCGGGGACCCTGGCCAGGCCATGGGCCGTGCCCGGCACCCCCGGTCTCGAACACCGCATCGGCGGCATCGAGAAGCAGGACGGCACGGGCAACATCTCCTACGACCCGGCCAACCACGAGCACATGGTGCGGACCCGGCAGGCCAAGATCGACGGCATCGACGTGCCGGACCTCGTGGTCGACGACCCGAGCGGGGAGGCGACCACGCTGGTGCTCGGCTGGGGCTCCACCTACGGCCCGATCACCGCCGCCGTCCGGCGGATCCGCCGCGCCGGCGGCCGGATCGCCCAGACACACCTGCGCCACCTCAACCCGCTCCCCGCCAACCTCGGGGACGTGCTGCGCTCCTACGACCGGGTGCTGTGCCCGGAGATGAACCTCGGCCAGCTCGCCACCCTGCTGCGCGCCAGGTATCTGGTGGACGTCCGGTCCATCACGCAGGTCACCGGCCTCCCGTTCAAGGCCGAGCAGCTCGCATCCGCTTTCAAGGAGGCCGCCGACGATGCCCGCTGACGCTCCCACCACCTCGGCCGGGGCCCGCACCGCCCTGTCGCTCGTGCCGCGCACCGAGTCGCGGCAGAGCGCCAAGGACTTCAAGTCGGACCAGGAGGTCCGCTGGTGCCCCGGCTGCGGCGACTACGCGGTGCTGGCCGCCGTGCAGGGCTTCCTCCCGGAGCTCGGCCTGGCCAGGGAGAACATCGTCTTCGTCTCCGGCATCGGCTGCTCCTCCCGCTTCCCGTACTACATGAACACCTACGGGATGCACTCCATCCACGGCCGCGCCCCGGCGATCGCCACCGGCCTGGCGGCCGCCCGCCGTGACCTGTCGGTCTGGGTGGTCACCGGCGACGGCGACGCGCTGTCCATCGGCGGCAACCACCTGATCCACGCGCTGCGCCGCAACGTGAACCTGAAGATCCTGCTGTTCAACAACCGGATCTACGGGCTCACCAAGGGCCAGTACTCGCCGACCTCCGAGCCCGGCAAGATCACCAAGTCCACGCCGATGGGCTCCCTCGACACCCCGTTCAACCCGGTGTCGCTGGCGCTCGGCGCCGAGGCGTCCTTCGTCGCCAGGACCATCGACTCGGACCGCAAGCACCTCACGGGCGTGCTGCGGGCCGCCGCCGAGCACCACGGCTCGGCGCTGGTCGAGATCTACCAGAACTGCAACATCTTCAACGACGGCGCCTTCGAAGCCCTCAAGGACAAGCAGCGCGCCCAGGAGGCCGTGATCCGCCTGGAGCACGGCCAGCCGATCCGCTTCGGCCTGCCATTCCGCGAAGAGGACGGAGGGGACGGTCTCGGCGAGCAGGGCGTGGTCCGCGACCCGGCCACCGGCGAGCTCCGTGTGGTGCCCGTGGCCGAGGCCGGCACCGACGCGCTGGTCGTGCACGACGCGCACGCGGCGACCCCGGTCACCGCCTTCGCGCTCTCCCGGCTCGCCGACCCGCACACCCTGCACCGCACCCCGATCGGCGTGTTCCGCAGCGTCGAGCGGCCGGCCTACGAGGACCTGATGGCCGAGCAGCTGGAGCGGGCCGTCGAGTCGCGCGGCAAGGGCGACCTGGCGGCGCTGCTCGCGGGCAACGACACCTGGACGGTCGCCGGCTGACCCCGAGAGCTCTTCCCTGTCAGGACCGTCACGCGAATACGGGAATGACAGTCGCCCGGCCCGGCGCTACCTTCGAGGAGGCGTCGGGCCGTGGTCGTGGGAGGCAAGGGTGGCAGCGGGCAGTGCGGGAAGCAGGTCCGGATTGGTCTTCGGCCTCGGCGCCTTCGGGCTCTGGGGCCTGCTGCCGATCTACTGGCGGGAGTTGGAGTCCGCCGGCGCCTCCGAGGTGCTGGCCCACCGGATGCTGTGGTCGCTGCCGACCGCCCTGGCGCTGCTGGCCGCCGTCCGCAACTGGAGGTGGATCCGGCCGCTGCTGCGTGATCCGCGCCGGCTCGGGCTGCTGCTGGTCTCGGCCACGCTGATCTCCGTCAACTGGTACATCTTCATCTGGGCGGTGGGCGAGGGCCGGGTGCTCGAGGCGTCCCTCGGGTACTTCATCAACCCGCTGCTGACCATCGCCATCGGCGTGCTGGTGCTTCGCGAGCGGATGCGGCCGGCCCAGTGGGCGGCGGTCGGGGTCGGCGCGACGGCGGTGGTGGTGATGAGCGTCGCCTACGGCCAGGTCCCGTGGATCTCCCTCGCCCTGAGCGTCAGCTTCGCGGCCTACGGCCTGGTCAAGAAGAAGACCGGGCTCGACGGCCTGGAGGGCTTCACGGCCGACTCGGCGCTCCAGTTCCTGCCGGCGCTCGGCTTCGTGCTGGTGCTGGCCGGGCGCGGCGAGTCGACGTTCACCACGGACGGCACCGCGCACACGGCGCTGCTGGTCGGCAGCGGCCTGGCCACCGCGCTGCCGTTGATCTTCTTCGGCGCGGCCGCCGTGCGCCTCCCGCTCTCCACGCTCGGCCTGATGCAGTACCTCGCCCCCACCTCGATGTTCCTGCTCGGGGTGCTCGTCTTCCACGAGGAGATGCCACCGGAGCGCTGGGCCGGCTTCCTGCTCGTCTGGACCGCGCTGTCGATCCTCACCTGGGACGCCCTGCGGAACGTCCGCAGGACCCGCCGCACCGTCGCCCGCCACCTCCCCGACACCGCCGCCACCGAGCCGGCCGCCGCGCGTGATGCTTGAGCCGGCCACGCTGGCCTGGCTCGAACGCCACCTCGCGCCGGGCGAGGCCGTCGCCGACGCCCGCCCGCTGCGCGGCGGCTGGACCTCCAGGATCTGCGCGGTGCGGACCACGGACGACCGGGATCTGGTGCTCCGCTCCTTCCTGACCCCGTTCTTCCGCCGCCACGCGCCAGGACTGCTCACCAGGGAGGCCGAGGTCCTGGCCCTGCTGCGCGACACCGACGTCCCGGCGGCCGAGCCGCTCGCGGTCGACCCGACGGGCGAGCACTGCGCCGTGCCGTCCCTGTTGATGACCCGGCTCCCCGGCGCCGTCCGGCTGACCGAGGACACCGGGGCGGCCCTGGCCACGCTGCTGGTCCGCGTCCACACCATCGCGCCGGCCGACCGCCCCCGCCGCTACCAGCCCTGGACGGCCCCGGACCGCGTCGCGGTACCGTCCGACACGGACCGGCCGACCCTCTGGGTGAACGCCGTGGACGCCATCCGCCGCGAACCCCCGCCCTTCACCGGCCGCTTCCTGCACCGCGACTTCCACCCCGGCAACGTCCTCTTCGCCGGGGGCGACATCACCGGCGTCGTCGACTGGGTCGAGACGTCCTGGGGCCCGGCCGACCTCGACGTGGCCCACTGCGCGACCGCCCTCGCCCTGCTGCACGGCCCGGACGCCGGCCTCCGCCTCGCCGACCACTACACGGCCGCCGGCGGCGAGCTGTCCGCCGATCCGCGCGACCACCTCTACTGGCGGCTGCTCGACACCCTCGCCTTCGCCCCGGACGCCGAGAAGGTCGCCGGGCCGTGGCGGGACCTCGGCCGCACCGACCTCACGCCGGCCCTGCTGCGGACCCGTCTTGAGGACTACCTGGCCGCGCTCGTCGAGCGCTACTCCTGACCGCCCGGCCCCGTTCCGGCGACGAGTTCCGCGCGAGCTGATCAGCGGATCTGGAGCAGCTTCTCCACGGCGACCTGGCAGGGAAGGTCGCCCGGGATCTCCACCTTGTCGCCCGGAAGGTACTCCGCCGTGCTCTGGTACGCGCCCTCGTGCGGACGAGTGAGCACCAGGACCTTGCCGTGCTCCCGGTCCGCGATCAGGTACACGGGCACGCCGACCGTGGCGTACGCGGTGACCTTGCTGCCCGTGTCGTCCCGCCAGTTGGACGAGGTGACCTCGGCGACCAGACGGAAGACGGTGGGCGGGTAGCAGTTGTACGAAAGCTGGTGGTCCCGGAAGTCTCCGTCCAGCACGGCCAGGTCAGGGATGACGAGGCCCTTCTGCCCTGGCCGTAGGTGCATCCCCAGTCCTTGGACGACATGCTGACCGTTCTCCTCTGCCCCAGCGGTGAGAAGGGCCAGCATCAACTCGGACAGAGCCACGGCATGGCCGCCGTCGGGCGGCGGGGTCACGATGATCCTGCCGTCAAGAACCTGGACCCGGTAGCCCTCGGGCACGTCAAGCTCCACGGCAACCTCCAGGACCGCCTCCTCGATGTCCTGTGCCTCGGCAACCGGCAGCGCCATGATGCAGTCCTTCCCGAGCGACGTGCTCAGCATAGGCCCCGGCCAGGGGACGGGCGCGCTATCCGCCGAGGAGCTCCGAGAGGTCGAGTTCCTCGGGGTCGAACCCGCCCTCGAACTGGCCGTCGTGGAACGGCAGCTCGCCGGTGACGTCCGGGCCGAGGCCCGTCAGCAGTCCTTCGAGGCCGGTCTCGGGGTCGATCTCGACGACCTCGGCGCCGCTGGGCGGGGTGAAGTCGAAGACGGAGCCGGCCGGCTGGGCGTAGTCGATCCGCGAGAAGGCGATGTCGAGCGAGCCGCGCTCCCCCTGGACCGACACGGCGAGCGGCACGCCCGTCTCGCTGTCGACCGCGAGCCGGGCCAGGGAGACGCCGCTCGATGGGTCGGTCGGCTCGACCGTCAGCTGGTAGGCGGTGCGTCCCGCCACCCGGGAGGTGCCGTCCACCGAGATGTCCGCGTGCTCACCGGCGGCCGCCAGCAGCCGCTCGGCCGCCTCCTGCGGTGTGAGGCCGGCGAACGGCGCCGCCTCGGGCTCCGCCTCGCGGGCCTCGGCCGGGGCCGTCGCGTGCAGCACGGTGTCGCCGGCGCTGTCGTAGGCCCACAGGTCGTCCCCGTTGCGGATCACGGCGAACTCGTCCGAGCCGTCCGCCAGCGCCACCCGCTGCCGCTCGGGGCCGTCCATGGCGACCCGCAGCGTGCTGTCCCCGGTGGCGAGCCCGGCCAGCCGGCCGGCGGGCCCCGCCCCGTCCAACACGCCGTCCAGCATGGGCCCGAGGTCCGGCAGCCCGAGGTCGGCCTCGACCCGCACCGTGCCGGACAGCTGCTCCGTCTCCGACTGCACGACCCTGACGACCAGTTCCTCGGCCGTCACGTCCGGCAGGTCCGGGCCGCCGTCGCTCGCGATCGCGGGCCAGACCCCCGCACCCACCGCGGCCACCCCGGCCACCACCGCGACCGGCACGGCGGCCCGGCGAACATTCCTGTGCACTGCCATCAGTTGCCCCTCCACTCACGACGCTTCGCGCCCGGCACCACCAATTGCAACAGGCTGGGGCCTTTCCGGCATCCACCGTCGGGAGTCAATCCCGGTACTACCAGAGGATGACCGGAGGGGGAGGAACACGGCCCGTCCCGTAGGGGTTCTACCCGGGGTCGGGCCGAGGGGAACGACGGAGCGGTGGGCGGCTACGCCGTGCGGTCGGCGACCATGTCGCAGAGGTCGGCGAGCGCCCGCCTGGCCGGTATGTCGGGCAGCGGGTCGAGCGTCCTGCGGGCCTGCTCGGCGAAGGACAGCGCGTCGCGCCTGGCCCGTTCGAGCGCCGGATGGGCCCGCAGCCGCTCCAGGGCCTCGGCGTGCCTGGCGTCGTCCGTCAGATCGCCGTCCAGGAGCTCGCACAGCTCCTTGTCGGCCGGCGAGCCGCCCTCCCTGGCCATCTCCCGGAGCCGCAGCACCGGCAGCGTGGGGACGCCCTCCCGCAGGTCGGTGCCTGGCGTCTTCCCCGACTCGCGCCCGTCGCTGGCGATGTCCAGCACGTCGTCGGCGAGTTGGAAGGCCACGCCGATCCGCTCGCCGTACAGGGCCAGGGTGTCGACCACCGAATCGGGGGCGCCCGACATCATCGCGCCCATCCGACCCGCGACGGCGATCAGCGATCCTGTCTTGCCCGCGATCACCTCCAGGTGGTGGGCGACCGGGTCCTCGCCGGGCAGCGGCCCCGCGGTCTCCTGGATCTGTCCCGTCACCAGGCGCTCGAACGCCTCGGCCTGGATGCGCACGGCCTCGGGGCCCAGGTCGGCCACTATCGACGAGGCCCGGGAGAAGAGGAAGTCGCCGGTGAGCACCGCCACCGAGTTGCTCCAGCGGGCGTTGGCGCTCGGCACCCCGCGCCGCACCTCGGCCTCGTCCATGATGTCGTCGTGGTAGAGGGTGGCCAGGTGGGTCAGCTCGACCACCACGGCCGCCGGCACCACGCCCGGCGCCTCCGGATCACCGAACCGGGCCGCCAACAGCAGCAGCAGCGGACGGAACCGCTTCCCGCCCGCCCGCACCAGGTGTTGCGCCGTCTCCGTTATAAAGGGGACGTCGCTCTTGGTGGCCTCGACCAGCCCCGCCTCGACAGCCGTCAACCCTGCCTGGAGTTCGGCTTCCAGGGCCGGGTCCCGCACGCTGTCCCCGAAGGGTCCCACGACGGTCACGAGTGACTCCCCTGTCTTCCGGTCCGATACCCCCCGCAGCGTAGCCGGTCGGAAGTGGATCACCACCAGGACGTACCGCCGTCCACGGCGCCCCGTCCCCTCCCCCTCATGGGCACCAGGACGACACTGCTTTCACATACGTATCAGTACGGCACCGATTGCCATGAGCGCGTAACACAGCGATCTACCCCCCTCGCCGAGCAGATAATCTTCCGGCACCGAGTACAACGCTTGTACGCACGAGGGGAATTCATGCGTAAGTCAATACGGCTCGCCCTGCCCGCCGTCGCCGCGACCCTGGCCCTGGCCCTCACCGCCTGTGGTGAGGACGAGGAGTCCAACTCGAACGGCGGCAGCGACAACGGCGCCTCCGAGACCACCGGCGGCGGCGAGGGCGAGGAGGCGGCGGACGACGCCGCCGGCGACAACGACGGCAACGGCCAGGGTCCGGCGCCGACGGCCGAGCAGATCATGGGCAGCTGGTACGTCGACCTGAACGCCACGGAGACGTCGCACAACCTCGACATCTTCGACGGCAGCAGCGTCACCTTCTTCGAGGACGCCGGCGCCGAGGGCGACATGTGCGACGGCACCTACGCCGACGGCACCATCACCCTGACGGACTGCACCGTGCTGGGCTCCGAGGAGTGGACCGACATGTCGGCCACCGTCGCGTGGCCCGGCGACGGCACGATCTCCGTCACCTGGGCGTCCGGCCTGACCGAGACCTACAGCAACATGCTGGCGGACATGGGCGACCTCGGTGACCTCGGTGACCTCGGTGACATGGACCTGAGCGAGCTGGAGGACCTCGAGGCGGAGCTGGAGGAGATGGGGTACTGACCCCAGGCGCAAGCCATCGCAGGAGGCAACGGTGGCCCGGGTCCCACGGGGGGACCCGGGCCACCGGCGTGCGAGGGCACATTCACCCGCCAATCGCCACACAGGTATCAGTCCAGCGTGGATTGCCTCAGGCGTGTAACACAACGACCTACCCACCACTGCGGGCATATAACCTGCCTGCATCGAGTTCAACCGTACTAGGGGAATCCATGCGTAAGGCAATACGGCTCGCTCTGCCCGTCGTCGCCGCGGCCACGGCGCTCGCGCTCACGGGCTGCAACGACGACGAGGAAGGCGCCTTCGGCAGCGTCGGCGGCAGCTCGGGCGGTTCGGAGGAGAGCAGCACGGAGGACCCGGGCAGCACCACCGGCGGCGAGGAGACCGGCGACGCCGGCACCACCGGCGGGGACACCGGCTCCACCACCGACGGCGGCTCCGGCGGCGAGGTCACCACGGGCCCGACCATCGAGGAGCTGGACGGCGACTGGTACGAGAGCGCCACCGTCGACACCACCAACTTCGAGATCGACGCCGCCACCGGCGAGGTCCTCTTCTACTCCAGCTTCGACCCCAACGCCACCGACTACTGCACCGGCTCCTACGCCGACGGCACGTTCACCCTGAACGACTGCCAGTCCTACGGCGGCTCCTGGAGCGACATGTCCGCCACCGTGACCGAGTTCGACGGTGAGAACCTCACCGTGACCTGGTCCGGCGGGCAGACCGCCACCATGCGGAACCTGTCCACCGGCGGCTTCAGCGCCGACGAGCAGGCGGAGATCGGCCGCATCATCGAGGAGTACAACGCCGGCTGAGTCCACTCAGGCGCCCGGCAAGCCGAGGGCCCGGAACCTCCCCGAGGGGGGCTCCGGGCCCTCGCCGTGTCATGCCACGCTCACCGCACGAACGTGCCCGCCTGTCCCGCCAGGTCGAGGAAGTACTGCGGCGCCACGCCAAGCACCAGCGTCACCACGGCGGCCAGCGCCACCACCGACATCGTCAGCGGGCTCGGGATCACCACCGAGGGGCCCTCGGCCTTCGGCTCGCTGAAGAACATCAGCACGATCACCCGGATGTAGAAGAACGCCGCGATCGCCGAGGCGATCACACCGACGATCACCAGGCCCATCGCGCCCGCGTCGGCCGCCGCCCGGAAGACCGCGAACTTGCCCGCGAAGCCGGAGGTCAGCGGGATGCCGGCGAAGGCCAGCAGGAAGAGCGCGAAGACCGCCGCCAGCAGCGGCGAACGCCGCCCGAGCCCGGCCCACTTGGACAGGTGGGTGGCCTCGCCGTCGGCGTCCCGCACCAGCGTCACCACGGCGAACGCGCCGAGCGTGACGAAGGAGTAGGCGCCCAGGTAGAACAGCACCGACGAGACGCCGTCCTCGGAGACCGCCACCACGCCCGCCAGGATGAACCCGGCGTGCGCGATCGACGAGTACGCCAGCAGCCGCTTCACGTCGGTCTGGGTGATCGCGATCACCGCGCCCGCCACCATCGAGGCGATGGCCACGCCCCACAGCACCGGCTGCCAGTCCCAGCGCATGCCGGGCAGCACCACGTACAGCAGCCGCAGCATCGCGCCGAAGGCCGCCACCTTGGTGGCCGCCGCCATGAAGCCGGTGACCGGGGTCGGGGCGCCCTGGTAGACGTCCGGGGTCCACATGTGGAACGGCACCGCGCCCACCTTGAACAGCAGGCCCATCAGCACCATCGCGCCGCCGATGAGCAGCAGCGCATCGTTGCCCATGGTGGAGGCGAGCCCCGGGTCGATGGCGGCCGGGTTGCCCGCGATGACGTCCCTGATGCCCGCGTAGGAGACCGTGCCCGCGTAGCCGTAGAGCAGCGCGATGCCGAACAGCAGGAAGGCGGAGGCGAACGCGCCCAACAGGAAGTACTTGACGGCTGACTCCTGCGACAGCAGCCGCCGGCGGCGGGCCAGCGCGCACAGCAGGTACAGCGGCAGCGAGAGCAGTTCGAGCGCGATGAACAGCACCAGCAGGTCGTTGGCCGCCGTGAAGAGCAGCATGCCGCCCACCGCGAACAGCAGCAGCGGGAAGATCTCCGTGGTGGTGTGCCCGGCCCGCACCGCCTCCCGCTCGGCCGCGCCGCCCGGCACGGCCGCCGGCTGCGCCGCGAACGAGTCGACGCGCGCCCCGTGCGCCGCCGGCTCAAGACGCCGTTCGGCGAACAGGAACACCGAGACGAGGCCGACCAGCACGATCACGCCCTGGAGGAAGAGCGCCGGGCCGTCGACGGCCAGCGACCCCATGCCGGCCACCTGCGACCTCGACGTGCCCCGGTCGCCGGCCGCCAGGCCGACCACCGCGGCGAACGACGCCGCGAGCGCGAGCGTTGCCAGCACCACCTCGGCCGGGTAGCGGGCCTTACGGGGCGCGAACGCCTCGATCAGGATGCCGACGACGGCCGCCCCGTACACGATCAGGCTCGGCGAGAGCGCGATCCACTCGATGTCGGGAGCGGTCAGATCCCCGGGATTCATGCAACCCCTCCTGCGTTACGAGAGTTACTCATGTGCGGCCTCCGCCTCCGCCGGCACCTGCGGCGCCGGGTCCTGCCGGTCGACGTCGGACAGGGTGTGCTCGACGGCCGGGTTGACGATGTCGGTGAGCGGCCGCGGGTAGACGCCGAGGAAGATCACCAGCGCGATCAGCGGCGCCACCACCGCGAGCTCCCGCACCCGCAGGTCGGGCAGCTTGTCGAGCCCCGCCTTCACCGGGCCCGTCATGGTGCGCTGGTAGAGGATCAGCACGTACAGCGCCGCCAGCACTATCCCCGTACTGGCCACGATGCCGGCCACCTGGTAGCGGCTGAACGTGCCCACCAGCACCAGGAACTCGCTCACGAAGGGGCCGGTGCCGGGCAGCGAGAGCGTGGCCAGGCCGCCGACCAGGAAGGTGCCGGCCAGCACCGGGGCCGTCTTCTGCACCCCGCCGTAGTCGGCGATGAGCCGCGAGCCGCGCCGCGAGATCAGGAAGCCGGCCACCAGCATCAGCGCGGCCGTGGCCACCCCGTGGTTGATCATGTAGAGCGTGGCGCCGCCCTGGCCCTGGCTCGTCATCGCGAAGATGCCCAGCACGATGAAGCCGAAGTGGCTGATCGAGGCGTAGGCGATCAGCCGCTTCATGTCCCGCTGGCCGATGGCGAGCAGCGCGCCGTAGAGGATGCTGACCAGCGCCAGCGTGATCACCACCGGGGTCGCCCAGTGGCTGGCGTCGGGGAAGAGGCCCAGGCAGAAGCGGAGCATCGCGAAGGTGCCGACCTTGTCGACCACCGCGGTGATCAGCACGGCCACCGGGGCCGTCGACTCGCCCATCGCGTTGGGCAGCCAGGTGTGCAGCGGCCACAGCGGCGCCTTGATGGCGAAGGCCAGGAAGAAGCCGAGGAACAGCCAACGCTCGGTGTTCGTGGCGAAGTCGAGCTCACCCGAGGCGCGTGCCTCCAGGATGGCCTGGAGCGAGAAGGTGCCCTCCGGCAGCTGGTCGGCCGTCGCGACGAACAGGCCGATCACCGCGGCCAGCATCACCAGGCCGCCGACCAGGTTGTAGAGCAGGAACTTGACCGCCGCGTAGCTGCGCTGCCGCGCCTGGCCCGCCTCGTCGCCGCTGCCGGCCCGGTCCCCGAAGCCGCCGATGAGGAAGTACATCGGGATGAGCATGGCCTCGAAGAACACGTAGAAGAGGAAGACGTCGGTGGCGGCGAAGGACATGATGACCATCGCCTCGACGAGCAGGATCAGCGCGAAGAAGCCCTGGGTGGGCCGCCAGCGGCGGGTGGCGGGCGCCTCCTTCTCGGCCGGGTCCGCGTCGTTCCAGCCGGCGCCGATCAGGAACGGGATCAGCACGGCGGTCAGCGCGATCAGCGCCACGCCGACGCCGTCCACGCCGAGTTCGTACCGCATCCCGAAGTCCCTGACCCACCAGTGGGACTCGGTGAGCTGGAACCGGTCGGCCCCCGGGCTCGTGTCGAAGCGCAGCAGCACCGCGAGCGCGAAGCCGAGGGTGACGAGCGAGAAGCCGAGCGCCAGCCACTTGGCGGCGGTCCGCCGCGCGGCCGGCACGGCGGCGGTGGCCACGGCGCCGATGGCCGGTGCCACGGCCGTGGCCGTCAGCAGGGGAAATGACATGACTCAGACCGCCCTCATGAGCAGGGTCGCGGCGACCAGCAGGACCGCGCCGCCGAACATCGAGACCGCGTAGGAGCGGGCGAACCCGTTCTGCACCCGCCGCAGCCGCCCGGAGAGACCGCCGAACGCGGCGGCCGTGCCGTTGACCACGCCGTCCACCAGCTTGTGGTCGACGTAGACCAGGCCGCGGGTGAGGTAGTTGCCCGGCTGGACGAGCACCGCGTGATTGAAGTCGTCCTGGAGCAGGTCGCGCCTGGCCGCCCGGGTCAGCAGGGAGCCGGTCGGAGCCACCACGGGCACCGGCTGGCGGCCGTACTGGAACCAGGCGCCGGCCACGCCGAGCACCATCACGCCGGTGGCGGCGATCGACACCATGCCGTGGCTGACCGGGGAGTCGCCGTGCGCGATGCCGGTGACCGGCTCCAGCCAGTGCTCGAACGAGGAGCCCAGGTTGAAGAAGAAGCCGGCGGCCACCGAGCCCACGGCCAGCACCATCATCGGGATGGTCATGGACAGCGGGGACTCGTGCGGGTGCGGCTCGTGACCGTTGGCGTCCGGCTGCCAGCGCTTCTCGCCGAAGAACGTCAGCAGCATGATGCGCGTCATGTAGTACGCGGTGAGCGCCGCGCCCAGCAGCATCACGCCGCCGAGCAGCCAGCCCTGGCCGCCGCCCTTGGAGAACCCGGCGTAGATGATCTCGTCCTTGGAGAAGAAGCCGGAGAGGTAGGGGAAGCCGATGATCGCCAGGTAGGCGAGGCCGAAGGTGACGAAGGTGATCGGCATGTGCTTCCGCAGCCCGCCGTACCGCCGCATGTCGACCTCGTCGTTCATGCCGTGCATCACCGAGCCGGCGCCGAGGAAGAGCCCGGCCTTGAAGAAGCCGTGGGTGACCAGGTGCATGATGGCGAAGGCGTAGCCCAGCGGGCCGAGGCCCGCGGCCAGCATCATGTAGCCGATCTGCGACATGGTGGAGCCGGCCAGCGCCTTCTTGATGTCGTCCTTGGCGCAACCGACGACGGCACCGAAGAGCAGCGTGACCGCGCCGACGGTGATGACGACGGTCTGCGCGTCGGGCGCCGCGTTGAAGACGTCGGCGGACCTGGTCACCAGGTAGACGCCGGCGGTCACCATGGTGGCCGCGTGGATCAGGGCCGAGACGGGGGTCGGGCCCTCCATCGCGTCGCCGAGCCAGGACTGGAGCGGCACCTGCGCGGACTTGCCGCAGGCGGCGAGCAGCAGCATCAGGCCGATGCCGGTGAGCGTCGCCTCGCTGGTGGACGTCGCATTGGGGAGGACGGTGTCGAAGGCGAAGCTGCCGAAGGTGGTGAACATCAGGAAGATCGCGATCGAGAGGCCGACGTCGCCGACCCGGTTGACCACGAACGCCTTCTTGGCCGCGGTGGCCGCGCTCGGCTTGTGCTGCCAGAAGCCGATCAGCAGGTAGGACGCGAGACCCACGCCCTCCCAGCCGACGTACAGCAGCAGGTAGTTGTCGGCCAGGACCAGCAGCAGCATGGCCGCCAGGAACAGGTTGAGGTAGCCGAAGAAGCGGCGCCGCCGCTCGTCGTGCTCCATGTAGCCGACGGAGTAGAGGTGGATCAGCGTGCCGACGCCCGTGATCAGCAGGACGAAGGTCATCGACAGCTGGTCGAGCTGGAACGCCACGTCGGCCTGGAACCCGCCCACCGGGATCCAGCTGAACAGGTGCTGGTGCAGGGTGCGGTGCTCGCCCTCCCGGCCCAGGAGGTCGAAGAAGAGCACGACGGCGAGGACGAACGACACCGCGGCGAGGGCCGTGCCCAGCCAGTGGCCGAACCGGTCGAGCCGCCGCCCTCCCGTCAGGAGCACGGCGGCGCCCAGCAGCGGCGCCGCGATGAGCAGTGCGATCAATGACTCCACTGGTTCGTTCCCCTTACAGCTTCATCAGGCTGGCGTCGTCGACCGAGGCCGAGTGGCGGGAGCGGAACACCATGATGATGATCGCCAGACCCACCACGACCTCGGCGGCGGCCACCACCATCACGAAGAACGCCATGATCTGGCCGTCCAGGTTGCCGTGCATGCGGGAGAAGGTGACCAGCGCCAGGTTCGAGGCGTTGAGCATCAACTCGATGCACATGAACAGCACGATGGCGTTCCGCCGCAGCAGCACTCCGCAGGCGCCCACCGTGAACAGCAGCGCGGAGAGGAAGAGGTAGTTCTCCGGGTTCACTTGGCGGCCTCCGTCTTCTCGCCGTCCTCGGCCTCGCTCCGCCCGGCGTCGGGCCCGGGCAGCGCCAGCGGCTTCGGCGGGCGCGGCTGGCCGTGGTAGTCGGCGGTGCGCCGCTCGATGGCGGCGACGGCCTCGACCGCCTCCCGGTGCACCTCGCGGACCTGGCCGCGGGCGCGCAGCGTGGCGTTGACCGTCAGCTCGGACGGGGTGCCGTCGGGCAGCAGGCCCGGGATGTCGACGCCGTTGTGCCGGGCGTAGACGCCGGGCGCGGGCAGCGGCGGCACGTGGGTGCCGGCGCGCACCCGGTCCTCGGACTGCTCGCGCTGCGTCTTGTTGCGCTCGATGCGCTCGCGGTGGGTGAGGAGCGTGGCCCCGACGGCGGCGATGGTCAGCAGGATGCCGGTCACCTCGAAGGCCACCACGTAGCGGGTGAACAGCAGCGAGGCGAGGCCCTGCACGTTGCCGCCGGCGTTCGCCTGGGTCAGGCCGGTGAACGAGCCGGTGACGGCCTGGCCGATGCCGGCCATCAGCAGGACGCCGAGCCCGAGCCCGCAGCCGGCCGCCAGCCAGCGCTGCCCGGAGAGCGTCTCCTTGAGCGAGTCCGTGGCGCTGACGCCGACCAGCATCAGCACGAACAGGAAGAGCATCATCACGGCGCCGGTGTAGACGACGATCTGCACCACGCCGAGGAAGTAGGCGCCGTTGGCCAGGTAGAAGAGGGCGAGCAGCACCATGGTGCCGGCCAGCGAGAGCGCCGCGTGGACGGCCCTGCGCAGCAGCACGGTGCCGAGCGCGCCGGCCACCGCCAGCGGGGCGAGGATCCAGAACTGGACGGCCTCGCCGGTGGAGGTGGAGGTCTCGGCGGCGAGCGAGGTGAGGGGGACGAGAGCGCTCATGCCTTCACTCCCGGCTCGTGCAGCTTGGAGGCGGCGGTGATCGGGTCGTCGTCGACCTCGTCCTGGACGACGCCCGGCGTCTGGCGGACGGTGCCGGGGGCGGCCCGCGTCACCTCGCCCCGGTAGTACGACTGCTCGTCGGTGCCGGGGTACATGGCGTGCGGGGCCTCGACCATGCCGTCCTGGAGGCCGGCGAGCAGCTCCTCCTTGGTGTAGATCAGGGAGGCGCGGGTGCGGTCGGCCAGCTCGTACTCGTTGGTCATGGTCAGCGCCCTGGTGGGGCACGCCTCGACGCACAGGCCGCACAGGATGCAGCGCAGGTAGTTGATCTGGTAGACGCGGCCGTAGCGCTCGCCCGGGGAGTACCGCTCCTCCTCGGTGTTGTCGGCGCCCTCCACGTAGATGGCGTCGGCGGGACAGGCCCAGGCGCACAGCTCGCAGCCGATGCACTTCTCCAGGCCGTCCGGGTGCCGGTTGAGCTGGTGCCGGCCGTGGAAACGGGGCGCGGTCGGCTTCTTCTCCTCCGGGTACTGCTCCGTGAGCCGCTTCTTGAACATGGCCCTGAAGGTCAGTCCGAAGCCGCCCAGCGGATTGTGGAACTCAGGCATCGCCGTCCTCGCCTCCCTTTCCGTCGTGGCTGCCGTTGACTGTGGTGTGACCGCCCGTGCCGCCCGCGCCCGCCGGCACCCGCTCGGCGCGGGAGGGCCGGCGCGGCACCGGTGGCAGGGTCTGCCCGGGCAGCGGCGGCACCGGGTAGCCGCCGGCCATCGGGTCGAACGGCTCGGCCGCCTTCGCGGCCTCCTCCTCTTCGAGCCGCTGGTCCGCGCGGTCGCGGAACACGTCGACGACGAAGGAGAGCAGCAGCAGGACCAGCACCCCGCTGCCGACCCAGAGCACGATGTCGCGGAAGGCGTAGTCCTCGTTCTGCATCGCGCGGACGGTGGCGACCAGCATCAGCCAGACCAGGGCGATCGGGATGAGGATCTTCCAGCCCAGCACCATGAACTGGTCGTAGCGGACGCGGGGCAGCGAGGCCCTGATCCACATGAAGAAGAAGATGACGGCGCAGACCTTGATCGTGAACCAGAGCATCGGCCACCAGCCGGAGTTGGCGCCCTCCCAGAAGCTGAGCGGCGCCGGGGCGCGCCAGCCGCCGAGGAAGAGGGTGACCATCAGGGTGGAGACGGCGACCGTGTGGATGTACTCGGACATCATGAAGAAGGCGAACTTGATGGACGAGTACTCGGTGAGGTAGCCGCCGACCAGGTCGCCCTCGGACTCCGGCATGTCGAACGGCGGGCGGTGCGCCTCGCCGACCATCGCCACCATGTACATCAGGAAGGACACCGGCAGCAGGACCATGAACCAGCGGTCCTCCTGCGCGTCCACGATGGCCGAGGTGGACATCGACCCGGAGTAGAGGAAGACGGCGGCGAAGCTGAGGCCCATGGCGACCTCGTAGGAGATGATCTGCGCCGTCGCCCGCACGCCGCCGAGCAGCGGGTAGGTCGAGTTGGACGACCAGCCGGCGAGCACCGTGCCGTAGACGGCGATGGCGCCGGTGGCCAGCACGTAGAGCAGGGCGACCGGGAGGTCGGTGAGCTGGAGGACGGTCTCGGTGCCGAAGATGCTGACCGGGTCGTCCTTCGGGCCGAAGGGGATCACCGCGATCGCCATGAACGCCGGGATCGCGGCCAGCAGCGGCGCCAGCAGGTAGACGAACCTGTCGGCTCCCTTGACGACGATGTCCTCCTTGAGCATCAGCTTCACGCCGTCGGCGAGCGACTGGAGCATGCCCCAGGGGCCGTGCCGGTTGGGGCCGATGCGCAGCTGCATCCAGCCGAGGACCTTGCGCTCCATGACGATGCTGATCAGGACCAGCACCAGCAGGAAGGCGAAACAGAACACCGCCTTGATCGCGATCAACCAGAACGGGTCGTCCCCGAACATGGTCAGATCGGTCTCCTCCGCGAGCTCGATCACGCGGTCACCTCCTCGTCAGCGGCGGGAGCCTGCCGGGCGGCCGCGAGTGAGACCACGGCGCCCGGGGTGGCGCCCAGGTCGGCGGCGACGCCACCGCCGACGGAGTTCAGCGGCAGCCACACCACCCGGTCGGGCATCTCCTCGGTGACGGCCAGCGGCAGTTCGAGGGAGCCGGCGGGTCCGGTCACGGTCAGCGGCTCGCCGTCGGCGACGCCCGCCTCCCTGGCGGTCGCCGCGTTGAGCCGGGCGACGGCCGCGTGCCGGGTGGCGGCCAGCGCCGGGTCGCCTTCCTGCAGCCGGCCCTGGTCGAGCAGCAGCCGGTGGCCGGCCAGCACGGCCTCGCCGGCGCCGGGGCTCGGCAGCTCGGCGGGCGGCGAGGTCGGGCCGAGCGGCAGGTCGCCCGTCCAGTCGGCCAGCGCGTCCAACTCGCGGCGCGCGGCGTACACGTCGGACAGCCCCAGGGACCCCGTGGCGGAGCCACCATCGATCGCTGTCATCGCGTCGGCGAGCATGGTGAGCGCCCTGGCGTCGGTCTGCACCAGGCGGCGGGTCATCTGGTCCGGCTTGACGGCGGCGGCGAACGGGCGGACCCGGCCCTCCCAGTTGAGGAACGAGCCCTCCTTCTCCACGACCGCGGCCACCGGCAGCACCACGTGGGCGCGCTCGGTCACCTCGGAGGGCCGCAGTTCGAGGCTGACCAGGAAGCCGTCGCGGGCCACCGCGTCCAGCGCGGCGCGCGCGCCCGCCGGGTCAGGCAGGTCGGCCGGCTCGACGCCGCCCACCAGCAGCGCGCCCACCTCGCCGGCCGCCGCGGCCGCCAGGATCCCGGCCGTGTCGCGTCCTTCGCCCTCGGGCAGCGCGTCCAGGCCCCAGGCCTCGGCGACCTCGCGGCGGGCCCGGGACGAGGTCGCGGGCCGGCCGCCGGGCAGCAGCCCGGGCAGCGCGCCCACCTCGATCGCGCCCCGCTCGCCCGCCCGGCGCGGGATCCACACCAGTTTCGCGCCGGTCGCGCCGGCGGCCGCCACGGCCGCCGTGTAGCCGCCGGCGACGGCGGCGAGCCGCTCGCCGACGACGATCAGCGCGCCGGGCTCGCGCAGCGCGGCAGCGGCCGAGCCGCCGGCCTCGCCCAGGTTGGCGTCGTTGCCGGCCAGCGCCTCCAGCCAGTCGGGCTCGGTGCCCGGGGCGGCCGGCAGCAGCGTGCCGTTGGTCTTGGCCAGGCCCCGGGTCAGGTGGGTGGCGATGGAGAACACCCGCTGGCCGCGCTTGCGGGCCGCCTTGCGCAGCCGCAGGAAGACGCCGGGCGCCTCCTCCTCGGACTCGAAGCCGACCAGCAGTACGGCCGGCGCGGCCTCGAGACCCCGGTAGCCGGGGCCGCCGCCGTCCAGGTCGACGCCGTGGCCCGCGACGTGCGAGGCGAGGAACGCGGCCTCCTCCTGGCTGTGCGGCCTGGCCCGGAAGTCGATGTCGTTGGTGGCCAGCACGACCCGGGCGAACTTGGCGTAGGCGTAGGCGTCCTCGACGGTGAGACGGCCGCCGGTGAGCACCGCGGCGCCCCGCTCCCGCGCGGCCGCCAGGCCCTCGGCCGCGGCCCGCAGCGCCTCCGGCCAGCTGGCCGGGGCCAGCTCGCCGGTCTCCGGGTCCCGCACCAGCGGTCCGGTCAGCCGGTCGGGCCGCTGCGCGTAGCGGAACGCGAACCTGCCCTTGTCGCAGATCCACTCCTCGTTGACCTCGGGGTCGTTCTCGGCGAGGCGGCGCATCACCTTGCCGCGCCGGTGGTCGGTGCGGATCGCGCAGCCGCCCGAGCAGTGCTCGCAGACGCCGGGCGACGACACCAGGTCGAAGGGCCGGGAGCGGAACCGGTAGGCGGCCGAGGTCAGCGCGCCCACCGGGCAGATCTGGATGGTGTTGCCCGAGAAGTAGGACTCGAACGGGTCGCCCTGCCCGGTGCCCACCTGCTGCAGCGCGCCACGCTCGAGAAGCTCGATCATCGGGTCGCCCGCCACCTGCTGCGAGAAGCGGGTGCAGCGGGCGCACAGCACGCAGCGCTCCCGGTCGAGCAGCACCTGCGCGGAGATCGGCACCGGCTTCTCGAAGGTGCGCTTGACGCCGTCGAACCTGGTCTCCGGGTCGCCCGTGGACATCGCCTGGTTCTGCAGCGGGCACTCGCCGCCCTTGTCGCAGACCGGGCAGTCCAGCGGGTGGTTGATCAGCAACAGCTCCATCACCCCGCGCTGCGCCTTCTCGGCGACCTGCGAGGTGAGCTGGGTCCGCACCACCATGCCCTCGGTGCAGGTGATGGTGCAGGAGGCCATCGGCTTGCGCTGGCCCTCCACCTCCACGATGCACTGCCGGCAGGCGCCGGCCGGGTCGAGCAGCGGGTGGTCGCAGAACCGGGGGATCTCGATGCCCAGCTGCTCGGCGGCCCTGATCACGAGCGTGCCCTTGGGCACCGAGATCTCGATGCCGTCGATGGTGAGGGTGACCAGGTCCTCGGCCTTGGCCTTGGCGGTCAGCTCGTCGGCGGTGGCCGTCATGCGTTCACCTCCAGGTGAGCCGAAGTGTCGTCGTCCGCCCAGACGGTGGACTTCGCCGGGTCGAAGGGGCAGCCGCGGCCCGTGATGTGCTGCTCGTACTCGTCGCGGAAGTACTTGAGCGAGGAGAAGATCGGGCTCGCCGCGCCGTCGCCGAGCGCGCAGAAGGACTTGCCGTTGATGTTGTCGGCGATGTCCGCGATCTTGTCGATGTCGCTGAGGAGGCCCTTGCCGGCCTCGATGTCGCGCATCAGCTGGACGAGCCAGTAGGTGCCCTCGCGACAGGGGGTGCACTTGCCACAGGACTCGTGCGCGTAGAACTCGGTCCAGCGGGTGACGGCCCGCACCACGCAGGTGGTCTCGTCGAAGCACTGCAGGGCCTTGGTGCCCAGCATGGAGCCGGCGGCGCCGACGCCCTCGTAGTCCAGCGGCACGTCGAGGTGCTCCTCGGTGAGGAGCGGGGTCGAGGAGCCACCGGGGGTCCAGAACTTCAGCCGGTGTCCCGGGCGCATCCCGCCGCTGAGGTCGAGGAGTTCGCGGAGCGTGACGCCGAGCGGCGCCTCGTACTGCCCGGGGCGGGCGACGTGCCCGGAGAGCGAGTAGAGGGTGAAGCCGGGCGACTTCTCGCTGCCCATGGAGCGGAACCACTCCTTGCCCCGGTCGATGATCGCGGGAACCGACGCGATCGACTCGACGTTGTTCACCACGGTGGGGCAGGCGTAGAGGCCGGCGATCGCCGGGAAGGGGGGCCGGAGCCTGGGCTGGCCGCGGCGGCCTTCGAGCGAGTCGAGCAGCGCGGTCTCCTCGCCGCAGATGTAGGCGCCGGCGCCGGCGTGCACGGTGATCTCCAGGTCGCCGCCCGCGCCCAGCGCGCCCTTGCCGAGGTAGCCGGCGGCGTACGCCTCGGCCACGGCGGACTGCAGCCGCCGCAGCACGGGGACGACCTCGCCGCGCAGGTAGATGAAGGCGTGGTTGGAGCGGATGGCGTGGCAGGCGATGACGATGCCCTCGATCAGGGCGTGCGGGTTGGCGAAGAGGAGCGGGATGTCCTTGCAGGTGCCCGGCTCCGACTCGTCGGCGTTGACCACCAGGTAGTGCGGCTTGCCGTCGCCCTGCGGGATGAACTGCCACTTCATCCCGGTGGGGAAGCCGGCGCCGCCGCGGCCGCGCAGCCCGGACTCCTTGACGTAGGCGATGACGTCGTCCGGCGCCATGGCCAGCGCCTTGCCCAGGGCCCGGTAGCCGCCGTGCGCGCGGTAGACGTCCAGGGTCCAGGAGTCGGGCGTGTCCCAGGTGGCGGAGAGCACCGGCGCGAGGATCTTCTCGGGCCCTGCCTCGTTGAGCTCTTCGGCGGTCACGGTCATCACTCGTCCTCCTCGGTCACCGGCCCGGCGGGGTGCTGGGGGTCGGAGGCCGAACTCGGCTGGGGAGCGTCGTGCGAGCTGGGGTGGGTGGCCGGCGGCCGTCCTGGCTCGGCCGGCTCGGAGGTGGGTGCGGCCGGCTGGCCGCCGTCGCGCGGCGGCACGACGGTGCCGGCGCTCGTCTCGCCGCGGGCGAGCCGGAGCCCGGCGAGGGAGGCGGGGCCCGCGCTGCCGCCGGCGGCGACGGCGCCCGGGCGCTCGTCGGGGAAGCCGGCCAGCACCCGGGCCGTCTGCTTGAAGTCGCACAGCGGGGCGCCGCGGGTCGGGGTGACCTCGGCGCCGGCGCGCAGCTCGTCGACGAGGCGCTTGGCGGACTCGATGGTCTGGTTGTCGAAGAACTCCCAGTTGACCATGAGCACCGGCGCGAAGTCGCAGGCGGCGTTGCACTCGATGTGTTCGAGGGTGACCTTGCCGTCCTCGGTGGTCTCGCCGTTGCCCACGCCCAGGTGTTCCTGGAGGGCGGCGAAGATGGCGTCGCCGCCGAGCACCGCGCACAGGGTGTTGGTGCAGACGCCCACCTGGTACGCGCCGGACGGCTTGCGCCGGTACATGGAGTAGAAGGTGGCGACGGCGGTCACCTCGGCGGTGGTGAGCCCGAGTTGGTCGGCGCAGAACTGCATGCCGGTGCGGGTGACGTAGCCCTCCTCGGACTGCACCAGGTGCAGCAGCGGCAGCAGCGCGGAGCGGCTGTCGGGGTAGCGCGCGACGACCTGCGCCGCGTCGGCCGCGAGCCGCTCCTGGACGTCCGCCGGGTAGGCGGGCGCGGGCAGCTCGGGCATCCCGAGGTTCACGTCCGTCATCGGTCGACGCCTCCCATCACGGGGTCGATGGACGCGACGGCGACGATCACGTCGGCCACCATGCCGCCCTCGCACATCGCGGCCATGCTCTGCAGGTTGGTGAACGAGGGGTCGCGGAAGTGGACCCGGAAGGGCCGGGTGCCGCCGTCGCTGACCATGTGCACGCCGAGCTCGCCCTTGGGGGACTCGACGGCGGTGTAGACCTGGCCGGCCGGGACCCGGAAGCCCTCGGTGACCAGCTTGAAGTGGTGGATCAGGGCCTCCATCGAGGTGCCCATGATGTTCTTGATGTGGTCGAGCGAGTTGCCGAGGCCGTCGGGGCCGAGGGCGAGCTGCGCGGGCCAGGCGATCTTCTTGTCGGCGACCATGATCGGGCCCGGCTCGAGGCGCTCGATGCACTGCTCGATGATGTTCAGGCTCTGCCGCATCTCCTCGAGCCGCAGCAGGAAGCGGCCGAAGGAGTCGCAGGTGTCGGTGGTCGGGACCTCGAAGTCGTAGGTCTCGTAGCCGCAGTAGGGGTCGGTCTTGCGCAGGTCGTGCGGGAGCCCCGCGGAGCGCAGGATCGGCCCGGTGGCGCCGAGCGCGAGGCAGCCGGCGAGGTCGAGGTAGCCGACGTCCTTGAGGCGACCGCGGAAGACCGGGTTGTGGGTGCAGAGCTTGTCGTACTCCGGCAGGTTCTTCCGCATCTTCTTGACGAACTCGCGGAGCGCGTCGATGGCGCCGGGCGGCAGGTCCTGCGCGAGGCCGCCGGGGCGGACGTACGCGTGGTTCATCCGGAGCCCCGTGATCAGCTCGAAGACGTCGAGGCAGTGTTCGCGGTCCCGGAAGCCGTAGATCATCACCGTGGTGGCGCCGAGCTCCATGCCGCCGGTGGCGATGGCCACGAAGTGCGAGGAGAGCCGGTTGAGCTCCATCAGCAGCACCCGGATGACGCTGGCCCGGTCCGGGATGTCGTCGGTGATGCCGAGCAGCTTCTCCACGCCGAGGCAGTACGCCGTCTCGTTGAAGAACGGCGTCAGGTAGTCCATCCGCGTCACGAACGTGGTGCCCTGGGTCCACGTCCGGTACTCGAGGTTCTTCTCGATGCCGGTGTGCAGGTAGCCGATGCCGGCGCGCGCCTCGGTGACCGTCTCGCCGTCGATCTCCAGGATCAGCCGCAGCACCCCGTGGGTGGACGGGTGCTGGGGACCCATGTTGACGATGATCTTCTCGTCGTCGGCGCGGTCGGCCGCGGCCTGGGTGATCTCGTCCCAGTCGCCGCCGGTGACGGTGTAGACCGTGCCTTCCGTGGTCTCCCTGGCCTCGGCGGCCCGGGTCGCGTGGGTGGCGTGAGTTTTCGCCTCGGTGGGGGACATCAGCTGTACGACCTCCGCTGGTCGGGTGCCGGGATCTGGGCGCCCTTGTACTCGACGGGGATGCCGCCGAGCGGGTAGTCCTTGCGCTGCGGGAAGCCCTGCCAGTCGTCGGGCATCATGATCCGGGTGAGCGCGGGGTGGCCGTCGAAGATCAGGCCGAAGAAGTCGTAGGTCTCCCGCTCGTGCCAGTCGTTGGTGGGGTACACCTCGACGACCGACGGGATGTGCGGGTCGGCGTCGGGCACGCTGACCTCCAGCCTGATCAGCCGGCCGTGGGTCAACGACCGCAGGTGGTAGACGGCGTGCAGCTCACGCCCGTGGTCCTCCGGGTTGTGCACCCCGCTGACGCCGGTGCACAGCTCGAACCGCAGCGCCGGGTCGTCCCGCAGCGTGCGCGCCACGGCCTTCAGGTGCTCGCGGGCGATGTGGAAGGTGAGCTCCCCGCGGTCCACCACGGTCCGCTCGATCACGACGGCCGGGTCGAGGCCCTGCTCCTCCAACGCCCCTTCCAGTTCGTCGGCCACCTCGTCGAAGTAGCCGCCGTAGGGGCGCGAACTCCCCGCCGGCATGCGAACGGTCCGCACCAGGCCGCCGTAGCCGGAGGTGTCCCCGCCGTTGCGCGGTCCGAACATGCCGCGCCGCCGCGCGATGGGCTCGCCGGCCGTGCCCCGGGCGGCCGGCACCCCGCCGCTTGTGTTCGTGTTCCCATTCACGTGCGCGTCGCCGCTCAACTCGTCGCTCAACGGAGCAGCCCCTTCATCTCGATCGTCGGCAGGGCCTTCAGCGCCGCTTCCTCCGCCTCGCGGGCCGCCTGCTCCCGGTTGATGCCGAGCTTCTCCTCGCGGATCTTGGCGTGCAGCTTGAGGATCGCGTCCATCAGCATCTCGGGCCGCGGCGGGCAGCCGGGGAGGTAGATGTCGACGGGGACGACGTGGTCGACGCCCTGGACGATCGAGTAGTTGTTGAACATCCCGCCCGAGGACGCGCAGACGCCCATGGAGATGACCCACTTGGGGTTCGGCATCTGGTCGTAGACCTGCCGCAGCACCGGCGCCATCTTCTGGCTGACGCGGCCGGCGACGATCATCAGGTCGGCCTGGCGCGGCGAGCCGCGGAAGACCTCCATGCCGAAGCGGGCCAGGTCGTAGCGGCCGGCGCCGGTGGTCATCATCTCGATCGCGCAGCAGGCCAGGCCGAACGTGGCCGGGAAGACCGAGGACTTCCGGGCCAGGCCCGCCAGGTTCTCCACCGTGTCCAGCAGGAAGCCGCCGGGGATCTTGTCTTCGAGACCCATCTCAGGTTCGCCCTTCCCTCAGTCCCACTCCAGGCCGCCGCGCCGCCAGTCGTAGGCGTAGGCGACGCCGATCAGGCCGACGAAAACCAACATCTGCACGAGCCCGAACATCCCCAGGGAGTCGAACTGGACGGCCCAGGGATAGAGGAAGACGATCTCGATGTCGAAGATGATGAAGAGCATCGCCGTCAGGTAGTACTTGACGGGGAAGCGCCCGCCTCCCACCGGCTGCGGCGTGGGCTCCACACCGCACTCATAGGCCGAGAGCTTCGCCCGGTTGTAGCGCTTGGGACCGATGATCGCGGCGGCGACCACGGAGAAGACGACAAAGGCGGTTGCCAGGGCCCCTAGCACGAGGATGGGAACGTACGCGTTCACCGCACCTCGCTCCTTCCAGTCGACGGCGACTGCTGGTCGCATGTGAGTCAGTTCACAAAGCTGGAGGCATCCTATGCCCCGCCCCCTGTGACCTTCGACACGGGGTCACCCATCAACTTTGTGATCTCTCCCACCCACCACACCCGACCGTCGCCGAACACCGACCAACAGGCGCGGACGTATTCACCCGAGGTGGTCGATCGGCCACGATGTGCGGATACGGCGCACAATCTCCCGCTCTTCCCGGGCGTCGGCCTTTACCACCGCCGCGCCGACCAGCGCAAATTGGCCCTGGACCGGATTGGGTGGTAGTGCCTTCGGCACGTGTCTGACATAACCCTCACCACCGCCGTCCTGCTCTGCGTCGCCGCCGCCGCGGCCGGCTGGGTGGACGCCGTGGTCGGCGGCGGCGGCCTGGTGCTGCTGCCCGCGATGCTCCTCGGCCTCCCCGCCGACCAGCCCCCCGCCGACGCGCTCGGCACCAACAAGGCGGTCGCCGTCACCGGCACCTCGATCGCGGCCGTCACCTATGTACGCAAGGCGCCGGTGGACCGCGGGTTCGCGGTCAGACTGGGACTGCTGGCCCTCGCCTCGGCCGCCGGCGGCGCGGCGTTCGCCTCCGCGGTCGACAAGGCCGTGCTGCAGCCGCTGATCATGGTGGTGCTGCTCCTGGTGGCCGGGTTCGTGGTGCTCAGGCCCCAGTTCGGCATGGCGCCGGCCCCGGCCGAGGAGCTGTCCCGCCGGCGCAGGCTGGGCGCGCTGGCGCTCACCGGCGTCGGCATCGGCTTCTACGACGGCCTCATCGGCCCCGGCACCGGCACGTTCCTCGTCCTCTCGCTGGTCGCGCTGCTGCGCCTCAACCTGCTGACCGCCTCCGCCACCGCCAAGGTCGTGAACGTCGGCACGAACCTGGGCGCCCTGCTCGTCTTCGGCCTCGGCGGCAACGTGCTGTGGCAACTGGTGCCGTTCATGGCCGCGTTCAACATGACGGGCGGCTGGCTCGGCGCGCGGATGGCCGTGAAGAAGGGGAGCGGATTCGTGCGGGTGGTGCTGCTCGTGGTGGTCACCGCGCTCGTCGCCCGGCTCGGTTACGACCAGTGGTTCGCGTGAAGGACACGTGACGGACAGGCCGATGGACGCAGCGTGATGACGGGGTGATGTATCCCACGTCGCGAAACGGTAACGAGCGTGCATCATTGATCCGGCAACCCTTGCCGTGCTAGGCCGGGTTCACCCCTCGGACAATCCGGACAACGCGCAGGACAGGGCCGCACACCGCGACGAAAGATCAACTTCCGCGCGAAACGGCACTTCGGACAATTACCCCGCCAATTCGCCGCGTACTCGTCAATTGTGGTGGACGCCACGTTAATTGAGTCAACCGGACGAGCCTGGTAGCCAAGGTGTCCATGTCCCCGATTCGTTACCGAGGCCGGCACCGCAAGCCAAGCCGGTCGCGCACCAGCAGCCTGATACGCGGCGGCGTCCTGATGGGCACCGTCGCGGTCGCCGGCGCCGCGGCGACCCCCGCCATGGCCGCCGAGCAGCCGAGCGAGCGGACCGGCGAACTGCCTCTGCTGGACGGCGTGCTCGCCAGCAGCGCCGCCGGTGCCGCCGCGGCCACCCAGGCGTACGTCAGCCAGGCCGAGTTCCAGCAGGTGCGGGCGACCGCCCAGCAGCAGGCCATCTCCCAGGCCCAGCAGGCCGCCGCCGAGCTGCGGGCCGCCCAGGAGGCCGAGGCCGAGCGGCAGGCCCGCGAGGCCGCCGAGGCAGAGGCCGCGGCCCGGGCCGCGGCCGAGGAGGAGGCGGCCCGCGAGGCCGCCGCCGAGGCCGAGACCGTCTCCGCGCCCACCTCGACGTCCGCCCCCGCCCCGGCGAGCGGCGGCGTCGCCGCCGTCCTCGACTTCGTCCGCGCCCAGGTCGGCGACGCCTACTCGCTCGGCTCCACCGGGCCCGACGCCTGGGACTGCTCCAGCCTGATGCAGGCCGCCTTCTCCCAGGCCGGCGTCTCGCTCCCCCGCGTCTCCCAGGACCAGTCGACCGCCGGCACCCAGGTGTCGCTCGACGCCCTCCAGGCCGGCGACATCCTCTACTGGGGCGGCGCCGGCAGCGCCTACCACGTGGCCGTCTACATGGGCGACGGCACGTTCGTCGGCGCCCAGAACTCCTCCACCGGCGTGGTCCAGCGCGACCTCGACTGGGACATGCCGTCGGGCGCGGTCCGCGTCCTCTGACGCGCCACCCCCGCCCACCGGTCGGCCGGCCGGCGCCGTAGGGCGCCGGCCGACCAGTCACGGAGGCGGCATGGTCCCCGTCTGCCGCTGCTGCCGCACCCGCCGGGTCATGACCGCGCCGTGAAACGTCGCGACACCGCCGGTGGCGGACAGGGTCACCAGGGTGGCCACGCGCTCCCGGTGGTGCTCGTCGGTCCACAGGACGAAGGAGCGAGCGCCGCTGCCGCGGGCCGCGAGGCCCGCCGGCCGACTGTGGTCGCTGCTTGCGCCGTAGGTCACGGACGGAGCTCGGGCGCACCCGGGCGGGCCGGACTACTGGTTGACTCTCGGCTGCCGTCGGAACCGCTGAACGACGAACGCGCGGAAGACCGGTGAGTGCCGCCCACGGAGTCCCGACTTCTTGTGTCGTCAGGAGTGCGGGTGGCACCGTGCAGCGTGACGGGGGAGAGGTATGCGACCACCAGAAGAACCACACGGCGGCCGAGGTGTGGACGAGCACGCGTTCGACGCCTTCTACACCGCGAGCGTCGGCCGGCTCATCGGTCAGCTGTACGCGATGACAGGCGACCTCGCCGAGGCGCAGGACGTGGTTCAGGAGGCCTTCGTCCGGGCCTGGGAACGCCGGGACGAGCTGGACCTGGACGCCGCGCCCGAGGCGTGGGTGCGCACGGTGGCCTGGCGGCTCGCGGTCAGCCGGTGGCGGCGGGTGCGCACCGCGCTCGCCTTCGCCCGACGGCAGGGCCCGCCGGCGACGGTACCGCCACCGGAACCGCACCACGTGCTGCTGGTGCGGGCGCTACGACAGATCCCCGAGCCCCAACGACGGGCCGTGGTGCTGCACCACCTGTGTGACCTGACGGTCGAACAGGTGGCTGCCGAGGTCGGCTCCCCCGTCGGCACGGTCAAGGCGCAGCTGAGCCGGGGGCGGGCGGCGCTGGCACGGCTGCTGGCCGATACTGAGCTGGATCCAGGGACTGCCCGCGTGTCGGAGGTGCGTCATGGCTGACGAGACGGAGCTGGAGGGCTACCTCGCCGACCTCGCCGAGGCGGGTCGGCGGCACGCGGAACCACTTGCCGCCGAGCGGATCCGGGCACGCGGTGCGCGGCGCCAGCGCCGCAGGCGGGCCGCTCTGGCGTCCGGCGGCGCGCTGCTGGCCGCGACCCTGGTCCTGGGGGGTGTGTCGCTGACCCGGGCCGCCCAGGGGCCCGAGCCGCCCGCCCACGACCCGACGCCGACCGCCTCGCTGTTCGTGCCGCCGACGCCCGCGCCGGGCGAGGAGTACGCCAGCGAGCTGGGCTATGTGTACGACGCGGTGCTGAGGGGGGACACGGTGCAGGTCACCGTCGAGCAGCTCCGGGCCGAGGGGGGAACCACGACGTCCCTCGGTGTGGTGCACACGCTGACCCTGCGGCGGGGGATGCTCGTCGAGGCCCGACAGCTGACCGAAGGGAACCCCACGGACGTACGGCTCGACGAGTTGGTGAGCCGGTTGGCCGCCGGGCCGGAGTGGGTGTTCGTCATCGACTACGACAGCGAGGGTCGGGTGCAGTCGCTGCGGGAGGCGTACTGGCTCTCCGAGTGAGTCCCCGAAGGAACTCCACGGCGGTCGGCGAAGAATCGGGATCGGGGTGCAACCCGGGGGGTGGGCTGGCGCGTAGAGCTCACGTATCCGGAACACACCTGATCCCTGGGGGACTTCGCCCATGCTTCTCTCACGCCACCGGGCCGCCGCGCGCTGCCTCGCCGCTCTCGGCCTCGGCCTCGTCGCCCTGACGGGGTGCAGCGGCGCGGACGACGGGCAGGCGGCCGACACCGCACCCGAGTCATCGGCGACGTCCTCCGCCCCGGCCGACGAGACGGTGCCGACCACCGAGCCGGACGCCGACGCGGCCGCCTGGGCGGGGTCCAGACAGTTCGTGCAGATCGAGGACGCCTGGACCAGCGACGGACGGACGTACCTGTCGGTCCGTCCCGCCCAGAAGGAGGCCCACGTCACCGACCACTCCGAGGCCTGGGTGGTCGTCCCCGGCGAGGGGCCCTACACCGAGGTGCCGCTGGCCGATGACGCCCAGGTACTGCTGTCGGCCCCGCTCGGCGACGAATCGCAGGCCTCGTCATACACCCAGGCCGAGTTCGTCAGCCGGCTGACGGCCCAGTCGTCATCGGACCGCTCGCTCGTCGGGTACGACCTGAGCTTCGACGGAGAGGGGCAGGTGACCAGGGTGGAGTCGCTGTACACGTCCTGAACGCGCGGCCGCCGGGTCGCCCACGGCGACCCGGCCGTTCGCTGCCGCTGTCAGCCGTCTTCGGCGGGGCGGCCGGACGGCTCGATCTCCCCGGCGAAGACGATGACCTGGTCGATGAGGCTGCGCCGCAGGTGGACGACGTCCGTTCCCGCCAGGCGGGGGCCGCCGTCGGGCGTGGTGAAGACCCACTGGTAACGGGCCCACTCGCCCGGCATGTCCACCGCCGAGCAGCGCACCATCGTGCCGGCCCCCGCCGGGTGGCTCCGCAGGTCGAGCACGAAACGCTCGACCGCCTCGACCCCCTCGCTGCGGCCCAACGGCCCCCAGAAGACCACGTCCGAGGTCAGGGCCTGGGAGAGCAGCGACGTCACATAGGTGTCGTCCGAGGCGTTGAACGCGGAAATGAACGTGTCGATGGCGGATCGCGCGATCTCTTCCTGCATGCCCCAGTAGTACCAGCCGCCTCGTGGCCTCCAGTAGGCCACGGGCCCAAAATCCGTCGACATCGCTCCCCGCGGTGGGAATCGTTGGCGGCATGCGACAGGACGAGATCTGGGACGCCGAGGCCGCCCAGAACTACGACACTCCCGGTACCGGCATGTTCGCGCCCGAGGTTCTGGAGCCGACGGTGGACCGGCTGGCCGAACTGGCCGACGGCGGGAGGGCCCTGGAGTTCGCCGTCGGGACCGGCCGGGTGGCCGTTCCGCTCGCCCGGCGCGGAGTGCCGGTCAGCGGTATCGAGTTGTCACAGCCGATGCTCGACCGACTGCGGGAGAAGGTGGACGAGGCGACGATCCCGGTCGTCGTCGGCGACATGGCGACCGCCAGCGTCCCCGGTCCGTTCCAGCTCGTCTACCTCGTCTTCAACACGATCTCCAACCTGCTCACCCAGGCCGAGCAGGTGGCCTGCTTCCGCAACGCCGCCCGCCACCTCGCGCCGGGCGGACGGTTCGTCATCGAGCTGTGGGTCCCCGAGCTGCGGAAGCTCCCGCCCGGCCAGCAGGCGATCGTCTGCCAGTCCGAGGCCGGCTACATCCTCCTCGACACCTACGACGTCCTGCGGCAGCACGTCGTCTCCCACCACTTCCGGTTCGCCGAGGGCAGGGAGGCCCGGCTGTTCCGCAGCCCGCACCGCTACGTGTGGCCGGCCGAACTCGATCTCATGGGCCGGTTGGCCGGGTTCGAGTTGGAGTCCCGGCACGCGGACTGGCAGGAAGCCGAGTTCACGGCCGAGTCGCGCTCCCACGTCTCCGTCTACCGACTCCCTCGGTGAGGTCAGTGGACGCGTGGCCGGCAACGCAGTAGCTCGCGAGCCGGTCTTGCGGTCACGAGTTCGTCCGCGACGAGCCGTCCGACGGTGGGTGCCAGGGTGACGCCGGAGTGCATCACCGCGACGTAGACGGACCGGTCGTGGTTCGCGTACCCGATGAGAGGCCCGTGGGCGGGCACCGGGCGCCAGCCGGTGCCGTGGCCCACCAGGCGGCACTGGTCGCCGCCACGGAAGGCCGCCCGCAGGCGCCGGAGTGCGTCCTGCGCGGCCCGCTCACGGAGCGCCGGTGGGCCGTCGACGTGCGGCAGGGTCAGCACAAGGTCACCGTCGCGCACTTCCCGGGCCTCGAACTCGGGGCAGGCCACGATGGTCCTGACCAGGCCGGGCGGCGCTGTGATCCGCGCCAGGGCGGCCGGGGAGGCGGCGACGGGCAGGTCGACCGGCAGCGGCCCGCAGAGCGCGGGGACGTTGGTCCCGGCGGTGAGCACGACGGTCGCGGCGGGGTGGAGCCCGGTCGCGGACAGCACTCCCGCGACGCGCTCACCGGACATGTGCAGGGAGGTGACGGCGGTTCCGTAGCGCACGGTGGCTCCGTGGGCCTCGGCCGCGGCCACGAGTGCGGCGGTGAGCCCCGTCGCGTCGACACCGGCGTCACCGGGGATGTGGACGGCCTGGTCGGGAGGGTTCCGGAGGTTGGGTTCCAGGGCGGCGATGTCGCTCCGTCCGACGCGGAACTGTCCGGGCCCCAGCCGTGCCCCCTGGTCCGGTTGGAGTCCCCAGTTCAGCGAGCCCGTCCGGCGGAGGGTGACGCCGGGCAGCTCGGCCTCCAGGCGCCGGTAGTCGGCCAGCACGTCCTCGCGCAGGTCCTCCGCTCCGCCGGGCCAGTCGCCTCCCGACCCGCCGACCCAGGCGAAGGAGTCCGCGGTGACGCCGGTGCCCGGCCCAGGTCCCCGTTCGAGCAGGGTGACCTGGACGCGTCGACTCGCCAGGTGGTAGGCCACCGAGGCGCCGACGATCCCGGCACCGACTACGACAACGGCTGACATGGGGTCCTTTCGCCAGGTCGACGACCGCTCGGGCTGTGCCGCGGCCACACCGAGATGGTCGGGTCGCTGCTGAAAGGGCGCAACGGGATTACGCGGCGCCTCGCCCTGCCGCCAGGGGTCGGTGCGGCCTGTGCCGCCCGAGCCGTCAGGCCGCCGGCGTCACCTCCGCCGCCGGCTCCGCGCGCGGCACACGGTAGGCCCGCAACGGGCCGTTGGTCGCGGCCACGGCGGCGATGGCCAGGACCGCCGAGAGGCCGCCGGTCACCAGGGCGAAGGGGGCCGAGGTGGCGGAGGCCAGCACGCCGCCGCGGAAGTTGCCCAGTTCGGGGCCGGCGACGCCGATGACGTGTTCGACCGAGGAGACGCGGCCGCGGAACGCGTCGGGGGTCTCCAGTTGGACGAGGGCGCTGCGGGTGACCACGGATATGGTGTCGGCCGCGCCGGCGACGGCCAGGCAGGCGAGGGCCAGCCACAGGGGTCCGGCCAGGCCGAAGCCGGCCAGGGCGAGGCCCCAGGTCGCGGCCGCCGTCAGTTGGACGAGGCCGCCGCGGGGCAGTCGGGTCACCGTGCCGGAGAGCAGCCCCGCCGTGATGCCGCCGACCGCCACGGCCGAGAGGAACAGGCCGAGGGTGCGCGGGTTGCCGTCGAAGCGGAGCTCGTTGACCAGGGGGAAGAGCGCGATCGGCATGGCCAGCAGCGTCGCGGACAGGTCGGTGGCCATCGAGCCCCACAGCGTGGGGCGTCGCAGGACGACCGACCAGCCGCCGCGCTGCGGGCGGCGCCGCCCGGTGCCCGCCGCCGGGGCGACCGGCATCGGGGGGAGGCGGAGGACGGCCAGCAGCGAGACGAGGACGGCCACGGTCTGGGCGGCGTAGGCGGCGGCGAAGTCCCAGCGGGCGATGACCAGTCCGGCGAGCGCGGGACCGACGAGCATCGACGCCTGGAAGGCGACGCTGGTGAGCGCGAGGCCGGCCGCGACCTGGTCGGCCGGCAGCAGCCGGACCGGGAAGGTGCGACGGGCCGGCGCGCCGAGCGCGCCGAACGCCGTCCCCGCCCCGACCAGCGCGAGCAGTAGCACCACGCTCTCGTTGCCCGCCAGCGCCTGCCAGAACATGCCGGCGGAGGCGAGGAGTTGGGCGGCGGTGGTGGCGCGGACCAGGGCCCGGCGGTCGTAGGTGTCGGCCAGGGACCCGCCGACCAGCCCGAACAGCAGCATGGCCACGCCCGTGACGAGGCCGATGGCGCCGGTGCCGACCGGGCTGCCGGTCAGCTCCCAGACCTGGGCGAGCACCGCGACGTTGGCTATCTGCCCGCCGATCCCGGAGAGCGCGGAGCCGAGCCACAGGTCGCGGAACGGGCGGCTGGTGCGCAGCGGGCGGGTGTCGAGGAAGCGCATGCTCACGCCGGTGGCTCGGCCGGTTCGACGAGGTGATCGAGGATCCGCTGCCGCATCGACCGCCGTTCCAGGGCCCGGCGCAGCTCCTCGACGACGCCGGTCAGCGCGTGCGGGACCTCGGCGTCGAGCTCGGCCACCGTCGCGTGGGTGGCGCGCCACTCGGCCTCCAGGAAGGGCACCAACGATCGCCCGCGCTCGGTCAGTTCGACCCGCCTGGTGCGGGCGTCGGGGCCGGGCTCCGTGGTGACGAGGCCCTCCTTGCGCAGCGCGGCGACCGTCTGGCTGATGGCCGAGTGCGAGCGGTCGAGGGACTTGGCGAGCTCCCGGATGGTCAGCGGTCCGGTGTGGGCGAGCCTGATCAGCGGATAGGCGAACCGCGGCCGAACGCCCTCGATGCCGCGGGCGCGGTAGACCTGCTCGATCTCGGCGTCCATGGCGGCCAGCAGCTCGTGCAGCGGCCGCCATGGATCGGGCACCCGGGTCGGGTCGCTCTCGCCTTCGGAAATTGTCACAGCGCTAATATAACAGCGCTGTGAGATTCGGGTGGGGCTCAGTGCAGGGCGTGGACATCGATGGTCCGGAGCCGCTCCGGGTCGTTGAGGATGTGGATGGCCGCGATCCGGCCGCCCCTGACCGTGAAGGCCATCACCGAGACGACCTCGCCGTCCGAGAGCCCCAGCACCCCCGGCTGACCGTTGACCAGCACCCGCAGCCCGGCGTCCATGAGCGGCGCGAAGGTCGCCGCCCCCGAGGCCACGTTCGTCGCCCCCCGCCGCAGCACGCTCGGCCGCAGCGCCCCGCCGTCCGCCCGGATCACCACCTCGGGGTCGAGCACCGTCAGCAGCGCCTCGAAGTCGCCGTTCCGCGCGGCGGCCAGGAAGGCGTCCACCGCCTCCTCCCGGCGCGCGGCGTCCGTGTCCGGCGCCGGCGCCGCCCCCTCCACCCGGCGGCGGGCGCGGCTGGCGAGCTGCCGGGTGGCCGCCGGGCTCCGGCCCAACAGCTCGGCGATCTCGTCGAACGGCACCGCGAACAGGTCGTGCAGCACGAACGCGAGACGCTCGGCCGGCGCCAGCGTGCCGAGCACCACCATCAGCGCGATGCCGACCTCGTCGGCCACCAGCGCCCGCTGCTCGGGATCCACCCCGCCGGGCCCGCTGAGGACCGGGTCCGGCATCGGCTCCTCGCGGCGCGCGGTACGCGAGCGCAGCATGTCGAGGCAGATCCGGCCGACCACGGTGGTCAGCCACCCGCCCAGGTTCCGCACCTCGGAGACGTCCGCCCGGCTCAGCCGCAGCCACGCCTCCTGCACGGCGTCCTCGGCCTCGCCGAGCGAGCCCACCATGCGGTAGGCCACCGCGCGCAACCGCGGCCGCTGCTCCTCGAAGCGCTCGGCCAGAGAGGCCAGAGATTCCTGCTCGCTCACCTGTCACATCCTCGCGACGCGATCCGTCAGTGGGGTGAAGGATCACCGACCGGCCGGCGCGAGAGACGCCGACCACCGTACTCCGGGAGAGAAGGAGAGCACGATGAGCGCTCGCATGAAGAACCCCGCGATGGTGCTGCCCGACGCCACCAAGGGCATCCAGCACCTCTTCAGGGCCATGTACGCCGGCGGCGTCCCGCAGCACACCATGGAGCTGGTCCACCTGCGGGTCAGCCAGATCAACGGCTGCAGCGCCTGCGTGTACGGCGGGATCGACAGCGCGAAGAAGGCCGGCGAGACCGACGAGCGGCTGCACCAGGTCGCGGCCTGGCGCGAGGCGACGTGCTTCACCGACGCCGAGCGCGCAGCGCTGGCCCTCGCCGAGTCCGCCACCCGGATCGCGGACCGATCGGGCAAGGCGGTGCCGGACGAGATCTGGGACGAGGCCGCGGACCACTACACCGAGGAGCAGTTGGCCGCCGTCATCCTGATGGTCGCCACGACCAACTTCTTCAACCGGCTCAACACCACCGTCGAGGAGCCGGCCGGCGCGACCTGGAGCTGAGCCGCGCCGGCCGGAGGCTACGCGTTCGGTGTCACCCTGGCCAGTCCGTTGATGATCCGGTCCATGGCGTCGCCGCCGACCGGGTCGGTCAGGTTGGCGAGCAGCTTGATGACGAAGCGCATCAGCAGCGGGTGGTTGAGGCCGCGCTCGGTGGCGATCTTCATCACCCGCGGGTTGCCGATGAGCTTCACGAAGGCGCGGCCCATCGTGTAGTAGCCGCCGTAGGTGTCCTTGAGCACCTTCGGGTAGCCGCGCAGCGCCAACTCGCGCTGGGCGGGCGTCTGTCGGGCCAGGGCCTGGCTGATCACGTCGGCCGCGATCTTGCCGGACTCCATGGCGTAGGCGATGCCCTCGCCGTTGAACGGGTTGACCAGGCCGCCCGCGTCGCCCACCAGCAGCAGGCCGCGCGAGTAGTGCGGCTGGCGGTTGAACGCCATCGGCAGCGCCGCGCCGCGGATCGGGCCGGTCATGAACTCCTCGGTGAACTGCCACTCGGCCGGCATCGAAGCGCACCAGGCGCGCAGCACCTCGCGCCAGTCCAACTCCTTGTACGCGGACGAGCTGTTGAGGATGCCGAGGCCCACGTTGGAGGTGCCGTCGCCCATCCCGAAGACCCAGCCGTAGCCGGGCAGCAGCTTGTCCTGCTCGCCGCGGCGGTCCCACAGTTCGAGCCAGGACTCCAGGTAGTCGTCGTCGTGCCGGGGGCTGGTGAAGTAGGTGCGCACCGCGACGCCCATCGGCCGCTTCTCGTCCCGGTGCAGGCCCATCGCGAGGGAGAGGCGGGTAGAGTTGCCGTCGGCGGCCACCACCACGGGGGCCCGGAAGGTGGCCCGCCGCTTCTCCTCGCCGACCTTGGCCTCGACGCCGACGATGCGGCCCGTCCTGTCGTCCCTGATCGGCCCCGAGACGTTGCACCGCTGGTGCAGCCTGGCCCCGGCCTTCTCGGCCGCGCTCGCCAGCTGCTCGTCGAAGTCGTCCCGCCGGCGCACCAGACCGAAGTCGGGGAACGAGGCGAGCTCGGGCCAGTCGAGCTGGAGCCTGGTGCCGCCGGCGATGACCCGCAGGCCCTTGTTGCGCAGCCAGCCGGCCTCCTCGGAGATGTCGATGCCCATGGCGACCAGCTGCTTGACGGCGCGCGGGGTGAGGCCGTCGCCGCACACCTTCTCGCGCGGGAAGGCGGTCTTCTCCAGCAGCAGCACGTCAAGGCCGGCCTGGGCCAGGTGGTAGGCGGTCGTCGAACCGGCGGGCCCGGCCCCCACGACGATGACGTCGGCGGTCTCTCGGCTCTCGGCGGCCTCGGCGGTCTCGGCTGTGTCAGACACGGCTCTCCCATCGGTCGGGCGGCGGCGGGGGGTTGGCGAAGGCGAGTTGAAGGAGTCTACGCAGGCCGGTCAGGCGCTCGGGCGGGTGGCCCGGTGCAGGGCGACGACGCCGCCGGACAGGTCGCGCCACGCCACCCGCTCCCAGCCGGCCGCCTGGAGCCGAGCGGCGAACGCCGGCTGGTCGGGCCAGGCGCGGATGGACTCGGCGAGGTAGACGTACGCGTCCGGGTTACTGGAGACGCGGGTGGCCACGGCGGGCAGCGCGCGCATCAGGTACTCGGTGTAGACGGTGCGGAACGGCGCCCACGTCGGGTGGCTGAACTCGCAGACCACCAGCCGCCCGCCGGGCCGCACCACCCGCAGCATCTCGCGCAGCGCCCCGTCCGTGTCCTGCACGTTCCGCAGGCCGAAGGAGATGGTGGCGGCGTCGAAGGAGCCGTCGCGGAACGGCAGCCGGGTGGCGTCGCCCGCGGTGAACGGCAGCCAGGGCACCCGGCGCTTGCCCTTCGCCAGCATGCCGAGGCTGAAGTCGCACGGCACCGTGAACGCGCCGGCCGCCGCGAACGGCTCGGACGAGGTGCCGGTGCCGGCCGCCAGGTCGAGCACCCGCTCCCCGGGGCGCGCCGCCACCGCCCGGGCGACGGCCTTGCGCCAGCGCCGGTTCTGGCCGAGGGCCAGCACGTCGTTGGTGAGGTCATAGCGCTCCGCGACCGCGTCGAACATCGCGGCGACATCCTTGGGCTGCTTCTCCAGCGAGGCTCGTGTCACGCGCCCATTCTCCCGGATGCCCCGCTGCGCCGTTCGGGTGATAGGCCCGGGCCGCGGGATGAGCCGTCCGCGATCGGTCAACTACCGTGCGTCCCATGACTGAGCTCGCCCGCACCCCCCGCCTCACCCGTGTGCTGTGTCTCGCCGCCGGCCTGACCGTCTCGGCGACCGGCGCGGTCCTCGCCGCCGGGAGCGCCGCGTCCGCCGAGCCGCTCCAGGAGAACCCGCTGGCCCCGGTCACCCGCGCCGCGGACACGGCCGCCGGGGCGCTGCTCGCCGCCGTGAACCCGAACCTCGACCTCCCGCTCGACCCACTGGCCGGCACCGGCTCCGACCCGCTGGCCAACTCGGTCGGCACCCAGATCGCCGACTTCCGACCCATCTCCACGGCCGACCTGACCGGCCCGATCACGGACGGCGCCACGTCCCGCGAACTGCTCGGCGGCCTGCCGCTCGTGGGCGAGCTGGTCTAGGCCCACTCACTCGTCGCGCTCGGCCTCGCGCAGCGCGATCTCCTCCTCGTAGAGACGCACCCCGCGCACCACGGCGGCCTCGTAGATCTCCGCCACCAGCGCCCGCGCCTGCTTCTCGTCGATCGCGCCGCCGGCGATGCCGACCAGCTTGCCGGTCCACAGGTCGATGAAGTCAGCCATGCCCCCATTCCACCGCGAACGGGGCCGTTCGGCAGCTCGAAGGGGGCCGAGGCGGGCCCGCTCAGGCCGTCGCCGGGCCGAAGGCGGCGAGGAAGGTCTCGACGGCGGCCGCCGCCAGCTCGTCGAGCTCCGCCTCGGGGACCTGGCGGGTGCCGAGGCGGGAGCGGCTGTCGACGGGGCCCATGAGGAGGCCGGAGAACTGCTCGGCGGCGCGCGCCGGGTCGGCGATCGTGAGCCGGCCGGCGAGGGCGAGCCTGGCGAGACGGTCGGCCAGCGCCTCCGTGATGCGGCTGGTGCCCTCGCCCCAGACGACGTCCAGCAGGTCGGGGAAGGCGGCGAGCTCCGCGTTTAGCAGTCGCCACAGCGCGCGGGAGCGCTCGTCGACGTAGCAGTCGAGCAGCCGGCGGGCGACCTCCTGGAGCGCCGGGGGCAGGTCGTCGCCCGGTGCGCGCAGCCGGTCGACGGCGGCCAGGTTCCTGGCGGTGGCGCTCGCGGCCGCGGCCGCCATGGCCTCCCGGAAGAGGCGCTCCTTGCTGTCCAGGTGGTTGTAGACGGTCGGCTTGGCGACGCCCGCCTCCGCGGCGATCTCCTGCACGCAGGCGTTGGCGTACCCCTGGCGCGCGAACACCCGGAACGCCGCGTCGAGGATGGCCTGCCGCTTGTCGATGCGCCCTCGCGGGGCCGCTCTCACTCCGCTCACCCCCGCATCCTACTCCCGGGCCTGCCCAACTGAACTGATAAGTTCAATCACATGAACCGATCAACCAGCAGAACGGTGGTCGTCCAGGGCGGCACCGACGGCATCGGCAGGGAGGTGGCCCGCGCCCTCGAAGCGCGCGGCGACCGGGTCGTCGTCCTCGGCCGGGACCCGGCCAGGGGCGCCGAGTTCACCCACTTCCTCCCGGCCGACCTGAGCCTGGTCGCCGAGAACCAGCGGGTCGTCGAGGAGATCGAGGAGCGCTTCGACACCGTGGACGCGCTCGTGCTCTGCGCCCGCCACTACCGCACCACCCGGCTGACCACCAGGGACGGCTTCGAGCACAACTTCGCGCTCTTCTACCTGAGCCGCTTCCTCCTCTCCCACGGCCTGCTCCCCGCCCTGGAGCGCGCGCCGACGCCCGTCATCCTCAACGTGGCGGGCCCCGGCGCCCCCCTCGACCTGGTCCACTGGGACGACCTCCAACTGGCCCACGGCTACGAGGGCCAGGCGGCGATGTTCCAGGGCGGCGTGCTCAACGACCTGCTGGGCGTCGACTTCGCCGGCCGCGGCCATCGGACCCGCTACGCGCTGTTCCACCCGGGCACCACGGCGACCGGCTTCTCCGGCGAGTACGACCGGGACACCCTGGCCTTCCTGGAGCGGATGAAGCGACAGGCCAAGCCCGCGGACCTCGTCGCCGGATGGCTCCTGGCGCTCCTGGACACCCCGCCGGCCGAGCCGCTGAGCGCCTTCGTGGAGCGGCGGCGGATCGGCGTCCACGGCGGGGCCTTCGACGCGGCGGCCGCCGCGCGGCTACGCGCCCTCACCGACCGGCTGCTGTCGCCGTTCCGTGACCCGGCCGGCACGGAACCCCCGGCGTCCGCCCCGTAGATTCCCGGTCGGCGTACGAGAAACGGGGGACAGCACATGACGACGGCACCGAGGGAGGCCGACGGCGGGTGTCTTGGCGGAGCCGTGGCCACCGACGCGCTGCTGGCGCTGGGCGTGGGGTTCGCCGTCGCACGGCTGGTGTCGCCCGACGCCGACGGGTTCCTGCTCGCGATCAGCTTCTTCGGCTGCGCGCTGGCCACGTCCTTCGTCAACCACGTGCTCGGCATGTGGCTGCTGCGCGGCAGCGTCGGCAAGCTGCTGTGGGGGCTGCGGGTGGTCGGGGCCAAGGACGGCGGCCGGCCCGGGTTCTGGCGGTCGATCGGCCGGTGGCTGGTCGGCTACGCCGGCTTCGTGCTGATGGTGCTGCTGGAGGACGGCGACCCCATCGGGGAGGCGTGCGGCCTGCGCACCGTGCGCTGGCGTGACCTGCGGCAGTACGCCCGCTTCGGCTACCACCGAGACGCCTGAGAAACGGGTGAGCCCCCGCCCGGGCTGGGCGGGGGCTCACCTGTGGTGCGGCCGAGGGTGCGACCTCAGCCGGTCACCGTGACGTTCTCAGCCTGGGGACCCTTCGGGCCCTGGGTGACGTCGAAGCTCACGACCTGGCTCTCCTCGAGAGAGCGGAAGCCGTTCGCGTTGATCGCGGAGTAGTGAACGAAGACATCGGGGCCGCCGCCATCCTGGGCGATGAAACCAAAGCCCTTCTCGGCGTTGAACCACTTGACGGTTCCGGTAGCCATATAAGCCCTCCCTGGGCCTAAAAAAGGGTCGCCCTGCTCCAGAACCTGCTTCGAAGCCTGAAAACGACGAAAGCCCGCGGTCACATGCTCCGCAGGCTCGTACTGCAAGGGAAACCAAACTGCAACTCGCGTCGAGCCTAGCACGCTGCGTGCACGGCCGGAAGGGCGCGAATCACCCCTGAGGGTGACCTCTCCCTGACCGTCGGCTCGCACGTACACAGGCGTACCCTCCGAATCGTGAGTACACACCAGCGGCGGCGTCCCCGTGTCGGACACATCCAGTTCCTCAACTGTCTCCCGCTCTACTGGGGCCTCGCCAGAACGGGCAGCGTGCTCCACTTCGAGCTCACCAAGGACACCCCGGAGAAGCTCGGCGAGCACCTGGTCGCCGACGAGCTCGACATCGGCCCGGTGTCGCTGGTCGAGTACCTGAGACACGCCGACGAGCTGGTCGCGCTGCCCGACATCGCGGTCGGCTGCGACGGCCCGGTGATGTCCTGCGTGATCGTCTCCCAGCGGCCGCTCGACCAGCTCGACGGGGCGCGCGTCGCGCTCGGCTCCACCTCCCGCACCTCCGTGCGCCTGGCCCGGCTGCTGCTGGCCGAGCGCCACGGCGTCCAACCGGACTACTACACCTGCCCGCCCGACCTCGGCCTGATGATGCAGGAGGCCGACGCCGCCGTGCTGATCGGCGACGCCGCGCTGCGCGCCTCGCTGCACGACGCGCCCCGGCTCGGCCTCGAGGTGCACGACCTGGGCCGGATGTGGCACGAGTGGACGGGGCTGCCGTTCGTCTTCGCCATCTGGGGCGTCCGGCGCGACTACCTGGCGCGCGAGCCGGAGACCGTGCGGGAGCTGCACCGCGCCTTCCTCGAGTCGCGCGACCTGTCGCTGACCGAGGTCGCCAAGGTCGCGGAACAGGCCGCCCGCTGGGAGGACTTCGACGCCGAGACGCTCGAACGCTACTTCACCACCCTGGACTTCAGCCTCGGCGAGCGGCAACTGGCCGGCGTCGCCGAGTTCGCCCGCCGCATCGGGCAGGCCGACCGGGCCGACCGGATCGCCCTCCTCGACGGCCCCGCCGGCCGGCCCTGAGGCCGCCACCGGCCACCGTCCGACCACTGACGTACGCTTGAGCGGTCGTTTCGCCGCCGTCGAAGGGATATGCCCGATGGGCCAGCGCGCTGGGCTGCAGACCACGCTCGACCGTGCCGCGGACGGCGGCCGGCTGACCCCGGAAGAGGCGCTGGAGCTCTACCGCTCCGCGCCGCTGCACGCGCTGGGCGCGGCGGCCGACGCGGCCCGCCGCCGCAGGTACGCGGGGATCGAGCACATCGCGACCTACATCATCGAGCGCAACATCAACTACACCAACGCCTGCGTGACGGCCTGCAAGTTCTGCGCCTTCTACGCCCCGCCCAAGAGCGAGAAGGTGTGGACCCGCGACCTCGACGACATCCTGCGGCGCTGCGCGGAGACGGTCGAGCTCGGCGGCACCCAGATCATGTTCCAGGGCGGCCACCACCCGGACTACGGCGTGGAGTACTACGAGCGCCACTTCCGCGCCATCAAGGAGGCGTTCCCGCAGCTGGTGATCCACTCGCTCGGCGCCTCCGAGGTGGACCACATGGCGCGGATCTCCGGGGTGTCGGCCGAGGAGGCGATCAGCAGGATCCACGCGGCCGGGCTCGACTCGTTCGCCGGCGCCGGCGCCGAGCTGCTGCCGGCCAGGCCGCGGCAGGCCATCGCCCCGCTGAAGGAGTCGGGCGAGCGCTGGCTGGAGATCATGGAGACCGCGCACCGGCTCGGCGTCGAGTCGACGTCGACGATGCTGATGGGCACCGGCGAGACCAACGCGGAGCGGATCGAGCACCTGCGGATGATCCGGGACTCGCAGGACCGCACCGGCGGCTTCCGCGCGTTCATCCCCTACCTCTACCAGCCGCAGAACAACCACCTGAAGGGCCGCACCCAGGCGACGATCTTCGAGTACCTGCGGATGATCGCCATCGCCCGGCTCTTCCTCGACAACGTGGCGCACGTCCAGGGCTCGTGGCTGACCACCGGCAAGGAGGCGGGGCAGCTCTCCCTGCACTACGGCGCCGACGACCTGGGCTCGGTGATGCTGGAGGAGAACGTGGTCTCCTCGGCCGGCGCCAGGCACCGCTCCAACCGCCTGGAGCTGCTGCACCTGATCCGGGCCGCCGGCCGGGTGCCGGCGCAGCGCGCCACCACCTACGAGCACCTGGTGGTCCACGACGACCCGGCCAACGACCCGGTGGACGACCGCGTGGTCTCCCACCTGTCGTCCACCGCGATCGAGGGCGGCACGGCCCACCCGGAGCTGACCGTGCTCAACTCCTGAACTCACCTGAACTCACGGCCCGAACAGCGCGTTGACCTCCGCGTTGGCCCGGACCAGGGTGTCGAGCGGGGCGCCGGAGAGCACCGCCTCGAAGGCCGGCTCCATGATGGCGGCGACGTCGGCCGCGTGGTCGGTGATCGGGAAGAGGAACGTGGTCCCCTCCGTCACCTGCCGGGTGAACGGCCCGACGTCGATGCCGTCGGCGGCGAACGCGTCCCTGGCCGCCTCCCACGCCTCGGTGATGGCCGGGAACACGACGCGGTGCTCGGCCACCACCCGCTGGCACTCCGGCGACGCCAGGTGGGCCACCCACCGCCAGGCGGCCTCCGGATCCTCGGTGCCGGCGTGGATCGAGTCGGCGAGGCCGTTGAACATGCTGGCCCGCTCGCCCGTCGGCCCCTTCGGGGTGGGCGCCATACCGACGTCGAGGCCCTCGTAACCGTGGAAGGTGCCGATCATCCAGCTGCCGTTGGTGGCCATGGCGGTGTTCCCGGCGGCGAGTTGGTCGCTCGACTGGACGCCCTCCTGCTCGGCGAGCGACGGCATGTAGCCCTTGTCGATCAGGCCGCGCCACCAGTCGACGGTCTCCAGCAGCGCCGGGTCGTCGAAGTTGAAGCGCTCGCCCCACGGGTTGACGTCGGTCGCCAGCCAGCCGTTGGCCGCCGCGTACATCGACCACTGTGTCTGGCCGTACGCCCAGCCGCCGTTCATCTCCAGCCACAGGCCGTACACGGCGACGTCGTCCGGGTCGAATCCCGGCTCGTCGCCACGCACCCCGTTCCGGTCCACGGTCAGCCGGGCGATCAGGTCCTCGAAGGTGCCGCCGTCGTCCGGGTTCCAGCTGAGCCCGGCCAGCTCCGCCTCGTCGACGCCGGCCTCGGCCAGCATCTCCCGGTCGTAGAAGAGCGCGACCGTGTCCCAGTCCTTGGGCAGCCCGTAGCGCCGGCCGTCCTGGCCGACCCACAGCTCGGCAAGCCCCTCCTCGTACCGGCCGAGATCGAGACCGTCCCGCGCCACGTACGGGTCGAGCGGCAGCAGCAGCCCCCGGCTCACCCACTCCGGGTACCGGGAGAGGTGGTCGGTGAACACGTCGGGCGCCGCCTCGGCGACGAAGCCGAGGGCGAGCGCCGTCCAGTAGTCGTCCCAGCCACGCTGCTCGATCCGGATCTCGTACCCGGGGTTGGCGGCCTCGAAGTCGTCGGCGCACTCCTGGTACGCGGGCTGCTGGTTGGCGTCCCACAACCAGTAGGTGACGGTGCGCCGCCCGTCGCCCCCGCCGCCGGGGACGCCGCAGGCGGCGAGCGCGACCGCCGCAAGCACGGCCCCGGCGAGCGCGGCGCGTGTCGGCTTCCTCATGATGTGCCTCCTCCGTCGCGTCACTTGAGCCCGGTGAACTGGATGGCGTCGACGATCCGCCGGCCGAAGGCCAGCAGGAGCAGCAGCGTCGGCACCACGGCGAGCAGGGCCGCGGCCATCAACCCGGCCCAGTCGGGGCCGGTCTGCGGCGTGGACGCGACGAACGCGCCGAGCGCCACGGTCAGCACCCGCACCCCCTCCTCCTGGCCGACCAGCTGCGGCCAGAAGTACTCGTTCCAGGCGTTGACGAAGGTGAGGACGGCGAGGGTCGCGATCGGGGCGGAGGTCATCGGCAGGATGATCCGGAAGAAGATCCGGGCGTGCCCCGCGCCGTCGATCAGCGCCGCCTCCTCGATCTCGCGGCTCACGCCGAGGAAGAACTGCCGCAGGAAGAACACGGCGAACGGCGTCATCAGCAGGTAGGGCGCGACGATGCCGGCGTGCGTGTTGAGCAGCCCGAGCTCCTTCACCAGCACGAAGTTGGGCAGCAGGGTGAACACCGGCGGCACCAGCAGCGCGCCGAGGAAGACCAGGAACACCCGGTCCCGGCCCCGCCAGCGCAGCCGCGCGAACGCGTAGGCGGCCATCGCGCTGAACAGGACCTGGCCGAGGGTGATGGTCGTGGACACCAGCAGCGAGTTGCGCAGGTAGAGCCAGAAGCGGAGCGAGGCGCCCGAGCCGCCCTCGGCCTGCGCCTCCGCCGTGGTCGCGGTGCCGAGCACCCGCTCCAAAGGACCCCAGGTGAGGTCCACCGGCAGCGGCGAGCCGGGGTCCGTGAACAGCACCCGGTTGTTGGACAGCGCGGTGCGGAGCATCCACAGGAACGGGGCGACGGTCACCAGCACGACGACCGCGAGCACCCCCCACGCGACGACGCGCCCCGGCCTCATGCCCCGGCCCCGTCGTGCTCGTTCGCGCGCAGCAACCGCAGCTGGGCCAGCGCGACGCCGGCGAGGATCAGGCAGAGCACCACCGAGATGGCGGCCGCGTAGCCGAAGTCGAAGCGGGTGAACGCCTGGTCGTAGATGTAGTACTGGACGACGCGGGTGGCGTCGACCGGCCCGCCCTGGGTGGTGACGGCCACGGTGTCGAAGATCTGCCAGGACCCGATCAGGGTGACCACCAGCACCAGCGCCAGCACCGGCCGCAGCAGCGGCAACGTGACGCTCCGGAACGCCCGCCACTCGCCGGCGCCGTCGACGGCCGCGGCCTCGTGGACCTGCCGCGGGATCGTCTGCAGCCCGGCGAGGATCAGCAGCGCGGTGTAGCCCAGGTGCCGCCAGACGTTCACCAGGGCGATGGTCGGAATCGCCCAGGCCGGATCGCCGAAGAACGCGACGCGGTCGACGCCGACCCAGCCCAACACCTCGTTGACGACGCCGAGGTGGTAGTCGGCCATCCAGTACCAGAGCAGCCCGACGACGACGTTGGAGACCAGGTACGGCAGCAGCAGCACGCCCCGCACGGCGACCGACCTGGTGAGCCGGTGCACCAGCAGGGCGAGCAGCAGCGCGGCGACGGTCTGCACGCCGATGTTGATCAGGACGTACTGGAGGGTGACGCGCAGCGAGTTCCAGAACACGTCGTCGGACAGCAGCCGACGGTAGTTGTCGAGCCCGCTGAACTCGGGCGCGGAGAGCAGGTCGTAGTCGGTGAGGCTGAGGTACGCGCCGCGGGCGGCGGGCCAGGCGTAGAACACGACGAACCCGACGGCCGCCGGCGCGAGGAACACCGCCGCGACCCGTCCTTCCCGCCCACGGCGGGAAGGACGGC